>CAIYPA010000145.1 GCA_903927965.1 uncultured Bacteroidia bacterium
CCATTATAATATCCATTTTCTTAGGATCAATTCCTGTACCTGCTAAGTTTGGTGTGGGTGAAGATGTCCCCACAACCACAAATATGCTTCCCGTTTTAATAATTGCTATGTCAGGACGCTTCCGGTTCGGGGGTGATTTACTTTCTGATTGCTGGTCATTCACAGGAACAGGACTGACATAGATTACTGTACCTGATAAACGAACAGGAGCTTCATATGAATTATCTGTCATTGCCCCTACAAAGGCCTCTGCCTGACCACCAATACCGGCTTTTCGGGCGGCTTCCACCATTTCGCTTCCCGGAATAGAGCAATAAAGCAGGCTTTTCCCTTTTGGAGTCTTAAATTCCGGCCGCTTCAATACTCTTGCCAAAGTCCAGGTCACCTCGCCTGAACCACCACCACCAGGATTGTCGCCCATATCGCTGATTAAGAAAGGTCTTTTATTACTGGCAACAGCCAGATCAAGGCATTTTTCGAGGGGATACCCTGGCGCTTCTAAACTGAATTGCCGGCGCACATCCCAGAATCTCTGAGCAAGCTTTTTTGCACCGCTTTCCACCTGACCTTCATCATCACCTACTACCATCACCACACCCTGATTACGTCTCTCGTCTCCCCATACATAGCCTATCCAAATACCAGCATCCACAACACCAGGCAACGACTCCACTTCGGGAACCATTGCGTAGAGTGATTTGGCAGGTTCAACCCGCGTACTTGTCCACTCTCCGGAGAGAAGTACAGGGACTGCCACCCAGGCTTTATAAGCCGGACGTCCCTTTCCGGACGATAATCGCTCAAGCAGATTAACCACGCCACGACGATGTGATTCAACCGCATCATCATGAGGAGCTTTACGATAGGTGGTAATAAGGTCAGAGTAGAGAGCCACACGCCAGGAGACGTTTCCGTGGAGGTCCATCGTTGTTGTAACAAGGGCGTCGTTACCTATTACAGCCCTTACTCTCTCCATTAATTCCCCCTCCGGATCATCAACACCCTCAACACTACAAGCCCCATGATTGTAAAACCAAAATGCATCGTATGGCATGTTACTCCGGATAATCTCAAGCGCACTATTCACAAAAGCTTCAAATGATTCTCTGGTTATCGGCCCTCGTCCACTGCCTCCACCAATTAAAGAAGGAAGCCAGATTGCAGACTGACCCATAACGGAATCCTTACTAAGATAGGCTGGCAAAGAAGGCTTCCCTGTTATAGCCTGTCGGTTGGGCATAAAAACGCTGTTTTCAATCTGTATTCCGGCAATTCCTATACGTGGTTTCTTTTGCTGCGCCGAGGCATCGGTAATAAACAACACTGCCAATAGACAGAAATTCAGGAGTAATAAATTGATCTTCATTTTCTTGATTTGTTTGTTTTATGTAATGTGTTAATTTATAATCACTCATTGGATTTATAGTTGCTTCTTTCCATACCTCGCTCCATCTTCTGCCACCATCCTTAACTCATCCTCTACCTTCATCTTTTCCCCCTTCCCACCTTTCTCCAATCCTTCTTTTGCCCGTTTTATCTGCTCCAGCAACTCCCTGGCATCACCATCGGTGGGGAGCTGCGGCACCAATTCGCCACGGAAGGCTTTGGCCAGCAGGGCTTGCGGCAATTGGTCCACCTTTGCGTTTAGTTTTAGGCCACCTTATCCATATTAATTACCTGAAATTCAATGCCTCTATCGACAGCCTGCTCGGCCCTTTTCAGAACCTCTTCAGTCATTTCAGCATCAAGATAATATTCTCCACAATTCTCACAAACTTGTGCGGGTACTGCTTTGATTACTGTCACCGATCCTCCACGTTCCAAAGTAACAGTTGCTTTCCCTTTGCGGGTAGTTCCGTTCTTACAAATTACACAATCCATATTGTTATTGTTTCAGAGAAAATTTAAGCTTTTAACACTGTATTCTTTTGTAAACAACACAAAATTAAATAATTAATCTTAATTGCACAAACACAAAAAGTTGCGAAGTTTGTTTTAGTGTCCGGGTGACGGTTGTTACAGTGTGTAGTCACCGGGACACTTCATCCTAAAGGGTGTTTGTCCTAACCGGGTAATGGTTTATAAAGTAATAAACTATATTTTAGTGGCTTCGGGTTTAGTGATAGCCTGACTTATAGCGATAGTGGTTTAAGGATACCCAGTCTTCAAGTCAGACTATCACTATCTAGGCTTTTCATTTTTCATTCCCCCCTTCTCCATTCTTCGTTTTCCCTTCTCCCTTATTTTATTTTTACCGCTTTTGCTTTTTTGATCTCCTCCAGCAACTCCCTTGCATCCCCACCCGCCTGCCTTAGCCGGTTTTCTTTTCCCATTTGTTTTAACCATTCACGACCTTTTCCCGATTTGAAAAATTTTTCGCGTTTTACCGCTTCTGCTTCCGATTTGAAGACCTCGTAATGGTAAACGTATAAAGGCTTATACTTGCTTGTATGTTCTGCCCCCTTTCCGGTTTTATGTTCCTCGTATCTGCGTTTAAGGTTGTTGGTAAAACCTTTATACAGAGAACCGTCAGAGCAGTAAAGCACATACGCGAAAAATTCGCCATTGCTACCGGCGGGCAGGTCGGTGGGGAGCTGCGGCACCAGTTCGCCACGGAAGGCTTTGGCCAGCAGGGCTTGTGGCAATTGGTCCACCTTTGCCTTTAACTTTTGGTAGCCCGCCTCAATCTGGTCGGCTTTGGCAAAAAGGGTCTCGACACGGCGGACGATTTCTTGCTGCTCAACCAATGGAGGAATACTAGCAATAAAATTTCTGACACCGCTAAGTGATACAGTTAATTGCGCAGTTCCTGTTGCTACATCCCTTGCTTGTTCCATGATTTTTGTTGAGCTTAATACAATCTGCAAAAAGGAAGAAATAATTTTAGAATTGTCCGGTTTTAGAATTGCAATATGTCTTTGAAAACAGAATTCTCCTTCAAAATCAACCAAAATTGGAATACCAAATGAACCAGTAACTGTATAAAGCACATCCCCTTTCTTTGGAATTCTTGTATCTTTTAACGATTCAAAATAGCTTCTTGGAACAAACCTTGTAATACTTTCAAAATCAAAAAAACCTTTACTGACATTGGAAATTACTAGAAATGGGATTCCTTCTTTAACCTGCGGAGGTGCTTGATGATCACCATCCGTTATTGATTTGCAGACAGATTTTAACTCAATATCTTGCCATTCCCCCAACTCTCTCCCTTCCCTCCACTCCTCTGTCAGTTTGCCGGTTACGGCCTGGGTCAATACTTTTTGGCGGAACTCTTTGATTAACTGCGGGATACGTTCGAGGCGGGTTTTCAGCGCATCGAGGTGCCCAAACAACGAATCGAGCTTGTCCACAATGCGCTGCTGCTCGGGAAGTGGGGGAACGGGTATTGGGGCTTTTTCAAACCGGCCTTTATTTATTATCGAGACTGTTGTTGCTGAAGAATTTTCATAGAGCCATTCTTTTAAAGTAAGAGCATAGTAAAAACCAAAAACCGGGTTTACTATAGAACTATTGAATACCACACTATTGATTTGCTGATTTGTTGTTGCAGGTCTATCAAGTATTCCAATTTTCCCTAAATTACCTATGCAAGAAACCATTACAGAATTTTGTGGAAGAAGTCTTGCTATTGATGCACCTGATTCTGTTAATGTCTCTTCAAATTTAATGATTTTCCTATCCAGTAAATCACCCGGTTTAATCCAAGGAATATTGCCTCCAAAATGTTCAATATTCTTCTTGGGAGGAGTATTCCCTGTCACAACATCACCAACATCCTTAAGTTGACTTAAACCCCACCCTTTTGGTAATTCCTTCTCCATTTAACTATTTTGTATATGCCTATATTTCAATTAATTGCATTATCATCCTTTTGTACGGTCAATTGGTTTGTTCAACCCCTTCGGGGCTGCGGCCACCGCTCCTTGCCAATTCGTGGGTTTCCCTTTCGACTTCGCTCAAGGTTCACTCACGGTAGAACGCACCTTTCACCGAACCTGCTCCGCAAGGGAGGATCTTTTATCGTTATTTTCGACCTGACAGCGTTGAAAACCTGTCAGCGTCAAAATAACGATAAAATGTTGATCGTGCTTCCAATCTAAAAACGCTGACAGGACCTTCGGACGCTGTCAGGTTTTTAGAGTGTCATGTTTTTAGATTGACAACTCCTTGATAATTGCATCCAGTTCGCCCATGATATTTTTCAGCTCCAAAACGGCTTCTTTGGCAATGTCGATCGGATCGTCGAGGTCATCGCCATTGCTGAGCGAACTGTCGGCAATCAGGCCAAGATCGAGAGAGTCGTTCTTTTTGGCAATCTGCTCGCGTGTGAGGCACTGCCACCGTTCGTCGGTTACCGTTGCGCGTTTTTTGTCGTCAACCTTCCCATCGTATTCTAGGCCAACATTTTCGGTGGTCAGGCCTCCGGTATAGGCTTTGATAAAACCATCAAAAGCCGCCAAAGTAAAAGGGGTGCGTTTCCCATAATTTGGGGTGTTGGTGCGCATATCGTAAACCCACACCTTTTCGGTGTTGCCCGTTTCGGTAGTGCCACGTTCAAAAAAGAGCACATTGGTCTTTACCCCCTGGGCATAGAATATCCCGGTTGGCAACCGCAGGATCGTATGGAGGCGGCATTTGTCCATCAGGTCGCGGCGGATTTTGGCACCATCCCCATCTTCAAACAACACATTATCAGGCAATACCACAGCCGCCCTTGCCCCACCCTTTTTGTGCAGCGAGCGGTAAATGTGCTGCAAAAAGTTAAGTTGCTTGTTGGCGGTGGGGTAAGTAAAATCGTCGCGGCTTGGGCGTTCGCCCCCCTGTTTGGTCCCGAAAGGTGGATTGGCCAATACGCCGTCGTATCCTTTGAGGCTTTTCCCAAAATCGCTTAGCGTGTCGTTGAGATAAATGGTGCTGTCGAGGCCGTGCAGTTTGGCGTTCATCAGGGCAAGGCGGTGCGCATCCTGAACCAGTTCAACACCACTCAAGGCTGTGGTCTGCTGGAAAACGCGGGTCTTCTCGTCCTTGTAAATGTAATCGTGCCGGTTGATCAGGTATTGGTTGATCGAGATCGGGAAACCGAAAGTGCCACAGGCAGGATCGTTCCACCGTTCCCCCAATTTTGGGACCACCAGATCGACCATCACATTAATTAAGGGGCGTGGCGTAAAATATTGACCTGCACCACTTTTCTTCTCGCCGGCGTTGCGTTCGAGCAGGTCTTCGTAAATATCGCCCATCACATCGCGGTCGTGCTCGTCGTACCAATCGAGCAGGTCGATGCTCGTCACCAACGATTTAAGGTTCACAGGCTTGCGCAAAGTCGAAGAGGCATTTGTAAAGATCTCTTTGATATTGGGGTTGTCGCTTTTCGTGCTGATGGTCGCAAGCAGTTCGCGGTAGGTATCGAACAAATCTTTGTTGTCCTTGATGCTTTTCAACTTCTGCCAGCGGTATTCTTCGGGCAGCTCGTTTTCAAAACCTTTTACTTCGCTCAGTTTCAGGAAAAGGATGTAGGTCAACTCGTTGAGGTATTGGTGGTAAGTCACCCCGTCGTCGCGGAGCAGGTTACACAATCCCCAGAGTTTGGCGGCTATTTCTTCTGCACTCATCTATCTAGTTTTATGCTTATTAATCAGTTTGGCAAAAGTGGCGATTTTAAACCAGAGGAGGAACAATTATTGTGAGATTAATGAATGGTTAGCTCTTTATTTGTTAGGACGATCTCCCTCCTGAAACTGTCATTGCGAACCCTGCTTCTGAATATCAAATTGTTAGTAGGATTATGATGCAGGGTGAAGCAATCCCATGTTCGAAGCACAGTCCAAAACATTGTTTTCTGGCAAGGTGCTCATTATTTTGGGATTGCTTTGGCGTGCAAATGTTTATCCTTTAAATTTAGATTGTGCCGCACGCCGCGCAATGACAGGTCCAGAGCGTGAGAGTGCCGTCAGGTTGTTTGTTTTAAGTGATAGCTTGCCCCGATTTAGTGATAGCCTGACTTCAAGTCAGACTATCACTAGCTCCCCGTTGACCACATTCCGCTACAGGAAGGTTAACAGCTATTTAAAATAGCAGCAAGTTAATCCAGTGAGCGTTCGGGTCCCGCGATTTCCAATCGCGGCAAAAAAGGCGACAAATGGCGATTGGAAATCGCCAGACCCGAACGCTCCCGTCTCCCGGAATAATCCCCTTGGTTTGTAACAGCTTGTTCCTGCCTGCCCCGGTTTTCGGGGATTTATCGGAGAGGGGGAAATGGCTAGTCGTTTGCAACGATGGTTTGTACAGATCAATTCGATTTCAAAATTTTGAAGGCAATTCAATATCCTAAGTTGGTCAAATTCCCTGAAAGGGATACATAACAATAGCCCTGGGTAAGTGGTCTCGAGCTTAAAACCCAAAAATGCGCCTATGTTTTCTGGACCACGCCACCCAGGGTAACGAAACAGCACAGCAAACCCGTCCGCGATCGGAGGTCCGGAAAAATAAAAGCTCCCTTCGGACGGAAATGAAAAGCCCTTCTTGGCAAATAAAGATATTATCAGGAACCCCAATATCTTGATGGATAGGTTGAACCCAATTCAGCGTTCCGGATTGATGGTGCTTCATTTCAAAATAATGTTACAAATATATGGTTAATATTTATTAATTGTGTAATTTTGTAACAAATATCAATCCAGCCATGTCCGCAAATATCGGAAGAAACATTAAATTATTTAGGGAAAAGTCTGGCATAAGTCAGGAAGAAATAGCTGATTACGTAGGGATTAAGCGGGAAGTCCTATCTTATTATGAGAATGAGAAGCGGGAGGTTTCGCTATTACATTTGGGAAAGATTGCTGACTACCTGAATATAGATTTGGAATCATTTCTTGAAGAAGATCCAACGGAAATAAAACCCGACCTGGCCCTTGCATTCCGGGCCAATGAATTGACCCCTTCAGATCGGGACCAAATTGTCTTTTTCAAAAGGGTGGTGAAAAATTTCCTAAAAATGAAAAATTTGGAAACCAATGGATTATAAGACCAGAATTGATACCATGGATTTCAGGAACCGTTATGGATACAACGTAACGGAACCGATCAATCTAATCAGTCTTTTACACCGATTGGATATCCTCGCAATATTTAAACCATTAAGTGAAGATTTTTCGGGAATTTCGATCAAAATAGACAACAATCGGTTTATGATGGTAAATTGTGATCATTCTCTTGGAAGGCAGAATTTTACAATTGCACATGAATTGTACCATCTATATTTTGATAAATCTTTTGAACCTCATAAATGCCATACCGGACTGTTTCCCAAAAATAAACCTGGCGAGCGGATTGCCGACAATTTTGCGGCACAATTGCTTTTACCTCAGGAGGGGCTTTTGCAATTGATTCCGGAAGGCGAAATGGAAAAGGATAAGATTCAATTGGCAACCATCCTAAAGTTGGAACAAACTTATGGTTCCTCGCGTTCAGCTCTATTGAATCAATTGGAAAAAATGGGATTGACAACCAAGGGTTTTGATGAAAAATATCAAAAATCTGTAAAGACAATTGCGCGTCAACATGGCTATTCGATTGATTTGTATGAACCTACCACCGAAAAGGCAATTCTGGGTACATTTGGTTCACTTGCCACTAAACTTTTTGAAAAGGATCAGATTTCGGAAAGCCATTATCTGGAGCTAATGATGTCGATCGGTATCGATGTGAATGAAATTTCAACCGATGATGAACATTGATCCAGCAAAAAAAATTATTCTTGATGCCGATGTAATCATCCACTTTAGTAAAGGAGGTCAATTGGGTATTTTGCCACAAATTTTCCCCAATTGCCGGTTTCATCACGACGTTATTGGGAGTAGCAACCTCAAAGACATCAGGTTATATTGTGAAGAAAATAACATTGATTACCTTACAACAATGGACTTTCTTGCAGAAGCTTACCACACAAACAAGCTGGATGAAGCCGCATGTGACTTTTTTATTTACAATGTCAAACTTAAAGGAAGTAAATTGCCCTGCGATTCGATAGCTGAATACCTGAATTTAAAATAGTATTTCTTTGATCATCGTTCTGCCTTTTCTTTGCGACGCATTGATCGTTCTCATTCCCAACAACATTCTGATTGCGCCGCTCAATACAGACTTAATCGTTTAATATACAATAGATTAACTCCAACGGAGTATCTGATAGTGCACAAAGTCCGTTTGGATTTCCGCAGACAGACAAAATTGGGAATCGTTACAAAATTCTTCCACCATCAATTCTCCGTAGGAGAAGCCCTATAATAACCCCGGGTTGCATGGTCCCCAACAAATACTCATTCAAAGCACAGAGGCTTTTGTGACCATGCTACCCATGGTAACAAAAGAACACAGAAAATTCGTCCGCGATCGAAAGCCAGGAAAAGATCAAAGTTCTCTTCGGACGGGGATGGCAAATCTATTAAAAGGCAGTAGTGCAATCTGTAGCATTTTGTGTAATTTTGTGAAAAAGAATATTGTCATGACGGTAACAGAATTAAGAAAAAAACTGATTCGAAAAATCAATGAATCAGAGAATAACGAGATCTTGGAGGAAATGTATCTTATGATCGCAAATGAAGAAATTGAAACGGGCATTTACTTACTATCCAACGATCAAAAAAGGGCCGTAGAAGAATCTCAGGCACAGTTTAAGAACGGACAATTTTTAACGGGAGAGGCTGCGGATAAAAAAATCGATGAATGGTTAGGAAAATAATTTGGACCGAAAGAGCCCACCAAGATAGAATTAAGATTTTTACCTATTGGAACGACCGGAACTTATCCAATATTTACAGTAAAAAGCTACAGATATTAATCAAGGAGTCTTTGAACTTAATCAGCAAACATCCCTTTGTTGGACAACTTACTGATATGCAAAATGTCAGGACAAAAGTTTTAAAAGATTATCTAATTATTTATGAAATAACTCTGAATGAAATAGTTATACTAACTATTTGGGATTGCAGAAAAAATCCTCAAGATTTAAACCGAGATTTAGGGTAAAATGCTAACAAAAAAACCATTTACGCCGTCTGGTATAAATTTTCATTTAATTGTTTGATCAACTGATCCAACTGATCTTCAAAGACTTTGTTCAGGCGGTTGAAGCCACCGTTCTCGTTAAATGGGGCAAGGTTTAGGTCGTCGTGTTGGAGGATGTTTTCGGACAACAATTGATTCTCGAACCGGTCGATCCATTTTTGCTGGATCTTGTTCCAGCTCTTCATCGCCCTTAGCTTTTCGACTGCCCGCCTGATCCGATCCTCATGGCTAACCAAAACATCGCCCAAAGCCATTGTCCGGATAAAAGAGATAATGTCGGCTGCGATTTCCACATTCCGGGTCGCCTTCCATGCGGTGTTCAAAGTCCTGGAATTGAACCCTAGCCTATCGAGTTCCAACCTGAGTTCTTTGAGCGATTTCCTGTCAAGTTCCTGTGGACGTGTACAAATGACCTGAAGAGCCGCCATTTTATTAATGTTCTCTTTTACAAACTGTTGGAAACTCAGGATGTAGTCTTCCGGTTTTTGACTGTTCCCATAACCGCGTTCTATTCCCCGGCTTTCATCGCCATGTTCAGATACCAACGGCATAGATGGTGCAGCTTTTAACCCATCCAAAAACCGCCAAACCCCGGTCATCCGGCTGATCTGGTCCAATGAACCGTTGTTTTTAGAATCGTTCAGGAAGGTCACAAAACTTGCTGGATTATGTCCATTTGTCACGTATTCAAATTTTTCAACCTCTTCATCTACAATATATTGCCGCTTATGCTGAAATTTGGCAATCAACTGGTCTACCTGCCTCGCTGCCCTTTTGTTACTGACGATCAGTCCCAACTCTTCAGCCAGGTCGATAAACGATGCTTTGGGATCAACAGTCACCGGCTTCATTTGCGTGTAATCCTGGAGTGCTTCATAGATCCGAACCGCATCAAAAATACGGAAAACCTCTTTGCCGATCTCATCGCAGCGGCGGGTGGCACGGCCTAGCATCTGCTCATACAAAATCCTCGATTTGACCCTTCTCAGGAACACGATGTTGCAAATGGCGGGCACATCAATACCGGTTGTGAGCAGGTCAACGGTTACGGCGATGGACGGGAACTTTTCATTTTTGTATCTTCTGACCAGTTCTACAGGATCGTACGACTTTCCGGTTATTTTCTGTACCGCATTGTCGTTGAGGTCACAACCTATTTTTTCAAATTCTTCCTTCAGAATCTTTACCACAAGATCGGCATGGTCGTCATTGGCCGCAAAAATCAGGGTCTTCTCCTCCCCCTCGGGATCGATCAACTGCACCAACTGACTCAATGCGGTCCTGTTGAACGATTCGGTGATCACCATCCGGTTGAACCCTTCGATGTTGATGGCCAATTCATCCTCCAATTCAGCCAATTCAATGATCTGGTTGTTCTCCTTGTCGTAAACCTTTGGCTTCTCCCCGATTTCCCAGACGATCCCTTCCTCACCAAGTTTTGTTTTGATCAGGTAGGGCGGCTCATGGTCGATCAAGAAACCATCGATCACCGCTTCCCGGTAGGAATAGTTGTAGATGGGCGACCCAAATATTTCCGTGGTGTGCAATGCAGGGGTCGCTGTCATCCCGATGGCGGTTGCGTCGAAATAGTCGATCACGCGCCTGTATTTGCTGACATAGTCCTGCTGGTCCTTAAAACCCAGTTCTTCATCATCCATCTCTTTGTCAAGCAGATATCCGCGATGGGCTTCATCAACGATAATGCAGTCGTAGGTGTCGATGGGGATGGGATCACCTTCGATATAGAACAACCGTTTCACCATGCTCTGCACAGTAGCAAAGTGCAAACGGGTATCGAGCTCAGGGATCAGCTCTTTTAATCCCTGAATCTGGTAAATATCCTTGAACGTATGCAGGTCCTCAATTTTGTCATCCTTAAAATGGTCCAATGCCTGGTTGGCAAGCAACCGCCGATCGACCATAAATAGGATCCTTCGGAAACGGTTCGATTGGATCAGCCTGTATGCCAAACCAATAATGGCCCTTGTTTTGCCGGTTCCAGTAGCCATGGCCAGCAAAATCCGTTTAACCTGCGGATGATCCATGATGGTTTGCTCAACCCTGCCGATCGCTTCCATCTGGTAATCCCTTAGAGAGAGGCCGTTTTTATCCTGGAGAAAATTGGGTTTGCTGTTTTTCAACGTGTGATTGGCCTCATCAATGTCCTGCTCCCAAAGCTTTTTCAACCCTTCAGGCGAAAGCCAACCGTTTAACGATCTCGAATGGTTCCCCGGTTTTCTCACATCGATAAACCAGACGCCACTCTTGGTTGCCAATTGCTGCAAATAGGGGCGGCCATTTGTCGAGAACAGGAATGGGACTTTGTAACTTTCCCATTTGCCCAATAGTTGGACAGGAAGTTTTTCTTCGGCCAATTCGGAATACCGTTTCGATTGGGTCAGGTCGGTAGAGATGTCGAGGGCATAACGCTTAGCCTCAACGAGACCAAAAAGTTCGGTGCCGATAAACAAGGCATAATCGGCCCATTTGCTGCCACATTTCCATTCAGCGATTGCCCTGTTTTTCCCCTTTTCAGGAAGTACACCTAACATTTTGAAATTCAGGATGATCGTATCGACCTCCCAACCGGCAGCCCTCAGCTGGGCATCGATCAGAAGCCTGGTTTCAGATTCCGACATTTCAACATTCTGGGCAGCTTTTTTTGAACGGTGTTTGATTTCCGTAGATTTCGTCAGGTTCAGGTTTCCAATTTCCCGTTCCTTTATGAGATCAGCAAACTTCTTTTCCAGTAACAGGTATTCCTGTTCAAGATTTTTATAATCCTTATCAGGATCGACTTTTGGGGGTTTGTGAAACTTAATCAGACCAATATCCTCATTTAAATTTGAATAGCTTTCATAAAACCATTTGGCAATTTTGAATACGCTGAACAGCAACCCCATGGCCTGCTCATCGGACTGTTTGCCATTATGGACAGCCTGGTTCCCCGACTTCCTGACCGTGTGCAACAAGCCCAGGATATTCTCTTCGAGGATGGCTTCATCCTGTAAAACATTCAACCGTCTTAAGGCTGTATTTTCATAAGGGAAGTCGAGCTGATGGATTTCGAAGATCGTTTCCACAATCTTTTCGCCAAACAGCCTCATCTTGAACAGGGAGGTGTTGGGGTCGTCGTGAATGTACCTTTCGGCCAGCATCCCGAGGTTGGCCAGGATTGGAAATTCTTTCGACAGGAACCTGAAATTGCTTTCCATAAGTTTGTTTAAAGCTGATTATTGGTCTGCCGAAGATAGGTGAAAGATTCCAATCCGAAAAAGAAAGATTACTGAAAAGAAGAATTAATCTAATTATAAGCCAGATTTACTTTATTTTGAATTGAATGTTGTTACAAACGACGGACCATTAACCCCTGTTTACAAAATGGCTGGAATCCAAAATATCGTTCACGTCGTTGCAAACGACAATCCATAAACCCCACGTTGCAAACGTGGGGGATCTATGTTGCAAACGTGGGGAATCTGTTGGATCTGTTTACAAAGGAGATGAAATGACCTCGACTTTTATGGGATTTTTAAGTTCTACCGGTTGGCACCAGGAATTTTGCCCATCGTAAACACCATTGATCAGATGGGTGATCTTTCCGTCGGTGATCAGCAATTGGGGCCGTTCACGTCTGACAAGGTGCATAACCGTATTGTCTTCATAGATCAGGTCGTGGTCGTAAACAACAACAGGATCATACTTTAACCAGTTGGTTATGCCATCGGTAGAAAAAAGGTGTACTCCCCACCGTTCGTGGCCACTAACCCCACCCACATTGTCCTCACATACAATATGATACTGATGATCCGCCTTGAACATGTAAAAATCTTCGAGCTTACATTCGGGCCACACATTTTCGTTGGCTATTTTATAAGGCCCTTTGTAATTTTTGGACGTTGCAATGAAGATCTTTAATCCGGCATCGCGGTAAAGCAATCTGACCTGATTCCCATCGACCAGAATTGCCGGATTATTTGATTCAGTGTTGATTAACGGTTGATCGGTCCGTTTCCATGGCCCTTCGATCTTTTTTGAGGAAGCATAACCCACCCTTCTTAGCAATGATTTTGGGTTGTCGTCAGTAGTGGTGAAATCGCTCCCGATGTAAAACAGCACATATTCATCGCCAATTTTATGGATCGTGGGGTTGTGTGCCATATTGGAATCCCAGAAGGAACTGTCCCTTTCGCCAATCACAACCTCCTCAAATTTAAATGGCCCCAACGGTGTTCTGGAAGTTGCCCGCACGATTTCGGAGTTTTGGCGGTAACCTTCAGGGAAAGGACCTGTTTTTTTCCATCGTGATGCAAAAAGGTGGTAAATATTCCCAACTTTGATCATCGATCCTCCCCAAACCCAGTAACCTTCCATTTTGAAACCGCTCTCTTTCGGGAGTTTTTTGTATTCAAAATTCATTCCCTGGGTAAAACCTTGGGGCGGGATTATTGAAATAAAAAAAAATAAAAAAATGGTCCTGAACATAGATGTGTTTGTTATATTGTTACATAACAATATTTTACAAGCAATTCAATCCTGATATGGATAGGATACGGGTAGAAAAATGATTGAAATAAAAGGTTCCGTCCCGTACGGGACGGAATATCTACGGCGCATATAAATTCTACCGATATTCTGTGCCAACGGCACTGTCATAAAACGATAATTAAATGAATACTAATTAGATATGAACACAAAGCCTTTTCTAAGTTGACAAACATCATCACCTCACAGGCGTAATCCCCAACGTCACAATCTCGTTTGCCCTGATTTTAACCTGAACGGAGGTACCCTTCACAATCGGTTGATTTACATTGGCCAACGGCAATTCGACCAGGTTCAACCTACGAGCAGCACTGATTTCGGCAGGTGTGGAAAGATTGACGGTGGTCTCTTTTCCAAAAACTTCGGCAAGACGGATGATCAATTCACCGCCATCTTCCGATTGTTTCATTCCCGAAAGGACAACCCCGGGAGCATCGACAGAGAAAAACGAAGCCTCTTCTGGACGTGTGGCATGAGCCTTGACCAATGCCAAAGATGGTGGTTCGGCAGCATAAACCGGTACATTGAACTCGTCACCCTCTGCCCAAACGCCATTTTTCCAGTCGCCGGTATGCGGATAAAGGGCATAGCTGATGTTGAATTTGCCTAGGTTTGGATAGAGGTCGGGATCGCCTGCCGAGCGCATCAACGTAATCCTCAGATTACCACTTGCATACGAATGGCCATATTTGGTCTTGTTCAAAAGGGCAATCCCCTCCTTTCCATCGGTTACATCCACCCATTTCTGAGCCGGGACTTCCTGGCCAGTAACAATATCTGCTTTAACCCCATAAGCATCGGTATGTTTCAGGTATGAAGGGGCTTCTTTCCCATTCATCATTCCGTCAACCGGCCTTTCAACAACGTTAAACGGAACCTGGCTATAAAATTTTGTATGGTCCATGGCCAATGGGAACACCGCCCTCAACATCGGGGAATCTGTCGAATCGCTCCCCGTTTCCAACCAATGGACTTCCATATCGTAGTCGATACGTGGGTAAGACTGATAGATGTAAGTCCGTTCGATGAACCGAGATTTCCCCCAGGTCATCACAGTCTCAACACAAGCCCTTACTGGACCAATCTCCACAACCTTTACACTTTCAACATTGGTAACTGCCTCTTCTTTAATGATTTTGTTGATGACCCATGACTTCATCCCACCCTTTTTATCCTCAAGGTACATCCTTAGCTGATTCAACTGCCCATTCGGTTTTACAAACTCTTTCGAAGTACGCTTGTCATACAGGCTAATGATGTTGCCCGTTTTCAAATCAAATTTGACAATAAAGAAATCAGTCTCGAAAGTATTTTCTTTGAAGGAGATCGCACCATTTACCTCACCCGGTTTTGTAACATCCACATAAAAAGTCTTGTAACCACCCGCAGGCATATTGTCAACAACAAACTGGACTTTTGAGGTATAACCCGGAGGGGTGGATTTTCCCCAGATGATCTGTGCCGGATAGCTTTTCCCGGAGGCATCCCTCAACAACACAGTTGGAACGGCCCCCTGACCTTTATCGAGTGGCTTGATTTTCTTTGAATCGTACGGATTGCCCCAGCTTGACAGTTTTGCAGTGACCGGTTCCTGATGCGAATAAACATTGGCTTCGACAAGGTTTTTCCTGCCAAAGGGTTGAAGGTTATAGGCAACAATGGGTTGTCCCAGATTTTTTTGAAAATTCACTTCGTCGGCCATCTTGCGGAACCCCTTGTTGCGCAGTTCGGTTGTTTTCCGCAATACCTCACTGTAACGGCTAATGGCCTCCTTGTTGGCTTCATTGATAGCCGATCCTGGAAGAATATCATGGAACTGATTAAACGTGAGTGTTTTCCACAATTCCTGAAATTCTTCAGCTGGATATTTGCCGCCACCCAACCAACAAAGGGTATTAAAAAATTCGCCCGCAAAAAGTGCGTTTTCACTGTTCCGGTTTCCTTCCTTGATCCCTGCAACGTTGGTATAACACCCTTCAAAAATAAATTGCATCTCGCCCCTGTGAGTCGGACGCCCTTCCATCTCCTTTGACGATTTTTTGAAAAACTCACCGGCAGTTGTGAATTTAACAGCAGGGTAGCCAGGTGTTTTGTCCAATTGGTGGACCATGTCGATGTTGGCACGTGTGGGACCTCCGCCATGGTCTCCAACACCCGTTATCTGCAAGATTCTGTGCTTGTCGGGGGAAAATGTTTTAATTTCATCTTTTAAATTTTGGGTGATCTCACCATTGTAAGTATCATTGGCATAACATAATACCTTAGAAGAATCGGGGGCGACCCACCAAAATGTACCTACATAAGGTTTTGTCCGGTGGAAATAATAATAGTCACAACCAGCAAGTTTCAGGATCTGTGGCATTTGCGAAATATGCCCAAAGTTGTCGGGAAGCCACCCAATGTTGGCCATTTTGCCAAACCGGCTTTGGAAATATCGCTGTCCCAACAAAAAAGAGCGAGTGATCGCCTCGCCCGATGAAAGGTTCATATCCCCTTCGGTCCACATACCACCTGCCAGCTCAAGCCTTCCTGACGTGACATATTTTTTCACCTGCTCAAGTAAAGGAGGGTCAACCATCTCGACAAAATTATAGACCGAAGCCTGACTTTGAAGCATCGTGAAATCGGGGAACTCGTCCATAAAGGCGACGGTTTGCCTTAGGTTGTCGTTGCACATCTGCATCGTTTCAGAATAAGTCCAAAGCCAATTCATGTCCATATGGGCATGGCCAATCACATGGATCGTATCGGCAAACACGGGTTTTGATTTGGCTTTTTGCGCGTAACCATTTGAATAAATTCCTATTGTAACCATTACAATAAAGAAGGAAACCAGACTTTTCTTCATAGGATAATTTTTAATCATGATGAATAGGGCATTTCAAATATCTTATTTCTTAATGTATCGATACTGGTTTCATTGTTGGTGCCATAAGGTGAACAGATACAACACCAAACAGGTACCCAAACGAAGCGATCACAAATGGGAAGACATATCCGTCAACCCCCGATTTGTTCAGGACATACCCGATGAGCAATGAAGTCAACATGCCAACGATCCCGCTGACTGTTGTGGCAAACCCAATCACGGAACCAACTGCCGAACCGGGGAAAAGGTCGGAAGCCACGGTGAAAATATTTGCCGACCATGAGTTATGGGCAGCCGCAGCCAGGGCAATCAACGCCACGCACCAGAAAAGGGAATCCAGGAAAGGGACCATCATAACCGGCAAGACAAGGATTGCACTGGTCAATAAGGTAATTTTTCGCGCAAAATTGGCAGTTTTTCCGATCCTCAACAACCATGATGACATGGCTCCACCTGCAAGTCCACCGCAATAGGCTATCATATAAATAGTTACCAAAGGCATTGCCAATCCTGCCAGGTTGATCCCAAATTTGGCATTCAGAAATTTCGCTCCCCAGAAAAGGTAGAAATACCAAACAGGGTCTGCAAACATTTTTCCAAGTGCCACAGCCCAGGTTTGCCTGTAACAAACAAGTTTTTTCCATGGAATGACCACCTTTTCCGAATAAATAGACCCCTCCCTGATGTAATCCAATTCGCCTTGGTTCACAAAACGGCTTTTGTCTGGGGTCCTGAAAACAATCAACCAGAGGATCAGCCACAGGAAACTCAATATACCGGAAAAGATAAAGACATACTGCCACGAAAAGAATAACATCAAAATAATGGGAATGACCAATGGGGCAACGACTTGTCCGATATTGGAACCACCGTTGAACAATCCGGTTGCAAACGCCCTTTCTTTTGGTGGGAACCACTCTGCTACGATTTTGATGCTTACCGGATAATTCGCAGCCTGCCCGATTCCCAACCCCATCCGTGCAAATGCAAAACCGACCCAGCTCCGGGCCAACGAATGACATGTACTGGCCAGCCCCCAAAGTACGACAGCAAGTGTCATACCCCAACGGGTGCCAAGTTTGTCGATGACATAGCCCATGAAAAAAGTGCCGATTGCATAGGTGAGCTGAAAGGCAAAAACAATGTAACCATACTCCTGTTCGTTCCAACCAAACGCGGCACCAAGGTTCGGGGCAAGAATCCCAATAATAACACGGTCAAAATAGTTGATTGTTGTTGACAGAAAAAGCATAGCCACGATGGCCCAGCGAAAGTTCGTTTTGGCAGTTAACATTATTTTATCCTATTTTTAAGGTTGTTTGTTGGGAAATATTCATCCGATCAGTTATTTGTGTTTGCAGGATGTTAACTGGTGAACAATTTTAACGATTCCTGTTAAACAAAAATAGGAAATAAAAGCCATTACCGCTTCAATCTCATTTTTAAATTGAACTTAATTTCGTGCAAGGAATTCGACAAACTGTTTTGCCAAATTCATTACTTTCGTAACTGTCATTCAAACCTATAAATGTTAAAATATTTCAAATGAAAACATGCAATGCTTTTGGCCGGAAGTGGCACATTATAATCTCAGCTTGTTTGATGATTGGAACTGCTTTCCCTGTTATAGGGCAACCGAAGGGTTCGGTAAAGGGTGGTGATTATTCCTATTTTAAAGGTGGAACCATCAGTGTAATCCCCTCCTCGCATCAGGATATTGCCTGGATGGACAGCATTGGCAAATGTATCGAATTTCGCGACCTGAAAATGATCACCCCTGCACTGGAACGGCTTAAAAAGAATGCCCAATTCAAATTTTCTGTCGAAGATGGGTTGAGCCTCCGCGAATACCTGCAACGCCATCCAGGATCGATTGAAGAAATCCTTAAATACACCAAAGAGGGACGGCTTGAATGGGGAGCCACCTATAAACAACCCTACGAGTCGATGTACAGCGGGGAATCCTTGATCCGTCAGGCTTATCTTGGTCGCAAATGGCTCAAAAAGACGTTGCCCGGATGCGATTTCAAAACCTATTGGAATGAGGATGTCCCCGGAAGGTCGTTGCAAATGGCACAGATCCTTGCTAAATCAGGTATTCCTTATATGCAGTTCAGCCGTCACCAACCCGGCATCTACAATTGGTATAGTCCAGATGGCAGTTATATAACATGCTATACTCCTGGTCAATATGATGAAGTAGGAATTCCGGTGCGTCGTGCTGAAACCAACATCGATTCGCTTACCACAGCGTTTTCAACGATGTTGATTGACTGGAACAGCTATTTCAAGAAGTGGAAAATAACACCTGAATTTCCGTTTCTATACTCTCACGACTTTGCCACACCGCCCGATTACGATGCCTTTTTTAACGACTGGAATTCCAAATCCGCAGCTTTAAACCGTCCAAAAATCAAGTATTCAACAGGAACAGAATTTATGGAAGCAGTCACCAAAGAGAATCCGAATTTTGACAAAATTATGGGCGAACGTCCCGATGTGTGGTTGTATATCCATGGCCCATCACACCAAAGGGCACTCAAGGCATCGAGGGAAGGATCCCGTTTATTGATAGATGCCGAAAAATTCGCCACTTTTGATGCACTTCAGGCAGGATCGTTCAAGAATTATCCCCAGACAGCTTTTACCACTGCATGGGAAAGTGCGATTTATCCGGACCATGGATGGGGTGGCAAGCATGGCGATCTCACCGATAGGGCTTTCCGTACATCCTTTGAGAAAGCCCATTCGATTGCCTCCGAAATTGTCAGCACTTCTATGAACCATATTGCTTCGCGGATCCATTTTACCAAGCCCGCAATTCCTATTGTCGTATTTAATTCCTTGTCGTGGGAACGGACCGATATCGTTAAATTTACACTTGATGTTGAGGGCAATGAACTCAATTCGTTCAGGTTGGTGGACGAAAAGGGGGTCGAAATCCCTTACCAGCTGATCGATGAGCATCAGGTTTCGGGAAAGAAAGATGAAGTGCTCACCTTTCTGTTTGTGGCACAAAAAGTGCCTTCGGTAGGTTACAAGACCTATTACCTCGAAAAAGGTCAGCCAACAAAAATTCCACTTAGCAACCTGGCAAATAACACAGTTTGTGAAAATCAATTCTATAAAGTTGAGTTCGCAAATGGTGGCATTAAATCATTATACGATAAAGAGTTATCTGTGAACATACTGAAAACGGATAAATTTCTGGGTGCTGAATTGTTTACAATGCAATCGGTCGGCAATGGGGCTGGCGAATTTACCGATGTACAACTGCCAACAATGGAAGGATTTGAAAAACTCAGTTCCTATAATCAGCCTTGGAGCCTTATTTCCAGCGGCCCCATCCGCGATGTTTACCAGTTTGTCAAGGAGATCAACCATGTAACGGTTGAGCAACAGGTTATTCTGTACAAAACCATCAAGCGGATTGATATCCATGTTGACCTGAAGGGGTTTGACGGCACGCGTTACCGCGAGTTTAGGTTGGCATTTCCTGTTAATCAGGTCAAATCGGAAGTAGCCTATGAAGTTCCGATGGGCGTGGTTCGGGTTGGGAAAGACGAGATTGCCGGTGCTGCCGGCTTTTCTAAGCAATCACAGATTTACGATACACCATGCGCCCTTGTCCATCCACGTGAGGTTCAGGATTGGTTTTCGGCTTCTGATGGCAAAACGGGGATTACGATCAGTTCAGATGTGGCGGTATTCGATTATATCGATCCAACAACCAACCATGCCGGAAATACAATCCTTCAGCCAATCCTGCTTGCCAGCCGTAAGAGCTGCCATGGCGAAGGGAACTATTACCTCCAACCGGGTGACCACACCTATAATTTTTCAATTTACTCACATTCAGGTGATTGGAAAAACGGTTACCGAATGGGTACTCAATCGAACCAGCCATTGAAAGCAATCACAGTCAGTTCAAAACAAGTCAACCCTAGGATGCCTGAATCACAAAGCTTTATATCGATCGGAAACAATAACCTGATGATCAGTACCGTAAAAAAAGGCGATGATGACGACCAGGTTGTTGTGCGCTTTTATGATGTGGAAGGGAAAGACGCAGAGGCAAAAATTTCGATATTTAGGCCCTTTCAGACGGCAGAGAAAACCAATATGATCGAAGAAGAGGGTAAAACAATTCCCGGAGTCGGTACTACCCTAGGTTTTAAGGTTGGGCATTATGCGATCGAAACTGTAAAACTAAAATTCTAAAAATTGAAAAGGATGAAACCGGGCGGCTTCATCCTTTTACTAAAACTAACCAAACTAACTAACCTAACTAAACCTAAACTTATGAAAAAAATGTAGTACAAATGTAACCGCCTTAAAACACTCTTCCAAATTTTTAAAGTTAAAGAATTGTAAAAAAATTGAAAATTTTGGACTATTATTTCCAAAGTTGTAGCGATGCAAATCTGGCAGTAGTATAATCATTTGATTGATGAGAAGTTACAGCCAAACCGACAAACAGTTCATTGGCCATTTTTAATGTAAAAGAGGAATAATGGACCCATGTTTTGTTGTCGTTGCTAAAAAATGAATCAAAAATGTCACCCTGGCGTTTCATCCTTATGTATGTGTTGGGAAAATTGACCTTACATTCAACCTTTTCAACGGCATCCGCGGGATAAATTGCCTTCATGTCGCCTGTCTTCACCATCCGGTACTGGAACTCGCACCCACCATTGTTTTTATTCCTTGCCCTATTGTCTGGAAATACCTGATAGTAAACGTGTGGGCTATCATCACTCAGATCTTCACGTGCCATAATCCCGGCTTTGGTATAAGTATGTGCGGCACTCAGTCCCAAAATCTGAACACTGATGTCGAAATCGCCTATGAGTTTCTTGTAGCCAAAATGGAACTCATCGTGTTTTCCCCAAACATCAGCACCTCCGGCAATGATTTTTAATTCGTTACCTGTAATTTCGGCTGATCCAGTTTTTGTCGTTTTGCCAATATCAGCTTGTTTTAGGCTTTTCAGCGAAATAGATTTGCCTTTTGCTGCAAGGGAGTTGTCATTTTTTTGGGCTGAAGCGAATTGTACGGTTCCTGGAACCAGCATTAGCATTGTTAAAAAGATCAGGAATACCGTCTTTTTTTTGTTCATTGTAATTGATTTAGAAGTGAAATTATTTAATAAATGAAATTATTTAAGACCATATTTAGCCATGATATTTGGTACTTCATCGAGAGTGATCACCAATTCATGATCATACACCTTTTTGAGGTAGGTCTTGTCAACCTTTTCCAGCCAGGAGGTATGCCATTCCATCCACCAGGACCAAATAATCCCCTCACTAATACATTTGTCAGGGTCAGGTGGTATTCCACATTCGTGGTAAGCTATAGGAAATTTGTCACCAATGATCGATTTAACTTTGTTGAACATCTCCGGTTGTGGACCATCACCCTTCTCATAAGTATCGGCACCTGCAATATCCACATATTGGTCACCGGGATACCAGTCAGGGTTTGGCTGGCCGGTATAGCATAGTACCCAGATCAGGTTATTTAGTTTTCGTTCTTTCACTAAGTAATCAAACATAGTAATCCACAACCTTTTAAACTTTTCCGGTCCCTGTTTGCCCCACCAAAACCAGTTGCCGTTCAATTCATGAAAGGGCCGCCACAGTATAGGTACGTTGGCATTCCTTAGATGCTCAAGCAAATCACCCTTAATCTTCAGTTCAGACCAAAAAGCTTTGTACTGAACAGAACCTTCAATAAAACAACTGTCAATATCAATTGCTTTTTTACTTGATTCGTAACCTTCTCCCTTCCCCGGGGCTCCCCAATGCCACATAATTGTTGGGATTCCCCCTGCTTTCCACCAGTCGATTGCCTTTTGTACTTCATTCGCATTATCATTCTGTTTGATAAAATCCATCCCTTTGATGGCCGGTTGCTTTCCTGTTACCGTTTTCAGATAACTGAATTCATCAATTCCCCAGGGCGAGTCTTGCTGGCCTGAAAGGATCTTTTTACCCTTTAAATCTAAAAGATACTTGTACAAAGCAACTGCCTCCTTCGAAGGAACCGGTGTACAAAGCAAACCATTACGGGCAGTTGTTCCAATTTGTGCGAATACGATAACAACATTAACCAGCAATAGGCCTGAAAAAACAATTAATCTCCTCATTGTTAATTTTTTAATGGTATAGTGAAAATGAATGTAGATCCTTTACCCATTATACTCTCCATCCTTAAAACGCCATGATGCGCTTCGACGATTTTTTTCACAATGGCAAGGCCAAGTCCCGTCGATTTTTCATTGGCTGTCGGCTTTGCAGAAGTGGTCTGAAATGGTCTGAAAAGTTTTGAATGTTCATGCTCCGGTATTCCTTGTCCCTCATCAATAATGCGGGTGATAATTTCATCCTCTGCAACAGATATATCAATTATGATTCTAGTGTTTGGTTGCGAGTATTTGATCGCATTGCCCAAAAGGTTATTGATAACCTGCTGTATTTTATTTGGATCGAAATTTATCCAAATTGCGTTTTGGCTTGTATTGATCAGGATTATCTGTGATTTGTTTTTTGCAAGCAACTCATTCTGGATGATATTGGTCCTGATAAATGAGATGTACTCCTGTTCGGAAACATTAAGGTCGAAGATGCCAGACTCAATTTTTGATATATCAAGAAAATCATGGATCAGGTCAAGGGAAAATTTGCAACTTTTATTAATATGGTGCAAAAATTCTAGTTTCCGCTCCTTTGGAATATCCTCATAATCTTCGATAAGAATATCTGAAAAAGACTCTGCCACGCCTATAGGATTGCGAAGATCGTGGGCTACCATTCCGATATACCTGTTTTTTTCCTTATTTAATTCGGACAGTTGTTCGTTCAGCTTGACAAGCTCAAGTGTGCGTATTTTAACTTTTTCTTCAAGGCTTTGGTTGGCATCCTGAAGTTTTTGCATCAATCGACGATTGTTGGTGATCAGTTCATATTTTTCAAACGCCTCTTTCACAATTGCGTCCAATTCATCCTGGTCCCATGGCTTCTTTACGTAACGGAAGATTTGGCCCTCATTGATTGCACCAATAACCGCTTCAAAATCGGTATAACCGGTCAAAATAAGTTTCAAAGCATCAGGATATTTATCTTTAATTTTCTTGAAGAAGTCGATACCGGTCATTCCAGGCATGCGCTGGTCCGACAAGACAACCTGAATGTTTTCCTTCTCCATAATGTTAAACCCTTCAGATGGACCAATAGCTGAAAATACATTGTATTTTCTCCTGAATTGCCTGACCAAAGCCTTTGTAATCTCAACTTCGTCATCAATAATCAACAGGTTGTAATTTTTTACCATAAAATCATCATTACTCATATGCTTAAATTTTTTGGTATTATCAGTTTAAAACTTGTCCCTTCTCCTGGTTCAGATTCCACCTCGATCGAACCTTTATGCAAATCGGTAATTATCTTATAGGTAATGCTTAAGCCCAATCCAGTCCCGCTCCCAACTGGTTTTGTCGTAAAAAAAGGATCAAAAATCTTATCACGGATCTCATGAGGAATACCACAGCCGTTGTCTTTTACCGATAGTACAACATTGGGTTCTTTTAGCTCAATGGACAAAATGATTTTGCCACCAGAATCAACGGCATATATGGCGTTGATCAGAACGTTTAAAATCGCCTGATTGAGCTGACCGGGATAACAACCGACCAGAAGTCTGTCGGGGGCCAAAAACTCCAGGTTTATGTTTTTACTGGTCAGTTCGGATCGTAAAATTGAAATGGTCGATTTAATGTTCTCAATAAGATCGATTGTTTTTACTGCTGAACCATCCAGTCTTGAAAACAACCGAAGGTCCTCGACAATAGTTTTTACCCGCTCAATCCCAATTTTTGATTCTTTCACCATATCGGCAAGATCCAGAGACAAAAAATCAAGATCATTTTTTTTATGAATACCTGCAGCCTGCCTGTTCAATTCGGGTAAACCCTCCTTGCTGATCAATTCCTCGACCTCCCGATAGGATTGTATAACCTCTTCCACATATTTTTCAATCGAAAAGAGGTTGCTGTAAACAAATGCAATCGGATTATTGATTTCGTGGGCTACTCCGGCAACAAGCCGGCCTATTGCGTTCATCTTTTCGGAATGGATCAGCATATGCTGGGTCTCCTTCAATTCCGCCAAAGTAAATTGCAACGTTTTTTTCTCCTTGATCAGTTGCCTCTGCAAATTATTGACCTGCTGATTCAGAAGGCTAAGCTGATCATTCTGTTTGAATAAATAAGGAACATCGGCTTCAGCAAAAACCATAAACTGACCTTGTTTTCTAAATACCTTTGAATTAAGTACATAGCTAATATCGCCAGAATTGCCAATTGTCATTAGTCCATCAAAAATTAATCCGTCAACGCTTCCATTCTTAAAAGAGTGGAATACCGGATTTACAAAACTATTTTTTGCATTTTTAAGATTTTCATCGACATCCAGAAAATAACACATCGCCCGATTGGCATCCAATAATCGGCCTTCAATATCAAAAACGCCAATCCCAACCGAATGCCCCTTCGATATCAATTCGAAAATCAAATTGCTCCATTCTGAAATGTATTTGTTTTTGCCGGTATAAACCATATCCCCTACGTTAACAGTAACAGCAAAAATACCGTATTAATTAAGCTATCGATAAATTTCCGCCACTATTTTATCAATGTACTGAATACCTGATTTCAAGATTTTCTTCGGCCAATTTATTGAATGTCGGTATATTGATCTGCATCCAACAATAATATGGATAAATCTCCAGGTAACAGTCGGGCGAAAGCTCCTGTTTTAATATTTCAATCCATGTATTCAGTTGGGCGGCCCAATAGGTTGAACTGAAATTACGCGAACGGTAAGCCCTGAAAACCCAAAGGACCGTATCGGTTAAAACTTCGGGCGACCGCTGATGGAAAATGGATTCCATAAACCGGGCATGATTGGCATGATTATCTTTCATCATGCTGACATTGTTAACACCAACAAGATCCAATATATCAGGCCTGTCTTCCATTCTATTATTCATCAGTTCAACCAATAGACCTGTTTTAGTGCTGTATTCTGCAGCACTTTTCTCACTTACCTGCTTAAGTTGTCCGGCAGAATTGATTAAATCGTTCCGTTCCATTGTAAAATATTTTAAGCTTATTTATTGTATGTTTGAATGAATTTATCAAGAATGTAAAGGTCTGTTAGCACGATTACGTTGCCCATACGATCTGTCATATCTGCTGAAACATGATTAAATGCCTGTCCACCAATGACAATCTGTAAACCGGGAAATTCCTTTTGTAAAATATCGAGCATTTTTAGCAGGTTGGTAAAATTAAAATAAACACTTAAGGAAATAGCGATTAAATCTGGTTTTATTTCGTGGAGGTACCTGATCAATTCATTGTTGGGAATCCCAGTTCCCAGGAAAAAAGTTTCCCACCCGTTCATCTCAAAGACATCAGCTACCATTTTAATTCCCACCTGGTGCTGTTCTTTTTCGACACAGGCTACAACAACTTTTCTATAGCATCTTTTATTTGAAATTATCTGCTCAAACAGCTCATTCAGGATACTTTCCGTAATGGCAGTCGCTATATGCTCGGTTGCGACACTAATTTTATTGGTCTCCCATAACTTTCCCACTTCATAAAGCGCCACTTTAAAAACATCCTCGTAAAGCTGAATAACGGAATGATTTGATGATAGATAACTGTGTGCAATGTCCGAACAGGCAGAACGGTTACAATTCAACAGGTTATCAAGAAATCCATTGGTGAAATTCTCACTAATACTTTCATTCATCATTTTTTTCAAATTAAAGTTTCAGAATTGGAGCTTTCTCAAAAATAATTGAAATCCGAAATTAATCAGTCAAATCAGAATGTACATGATAATCCGTAAAGTATATATACAAAAATAAGGATTACTAGGGATCTGTCGAGGATTGTCCCTAATATTTTTAATAATTATCTGTGTGATTCTGCTTCAATTATTTGAAAAGAAATCCATCTTTCCTAGTAATTTGGTAAAAGTAAAATTGTAGTAAGTGACACCTATTAAATTGAAAAGGATAGAGCCGGGCGGCCCTATCCTTTTGCTAAACCTAACCTAAACCTAACCTAAACCTAACCTAAACCTAACCTAAACCTAAACTTATGAAAAAATGTAATACAAATGTAACCTTGAATGTGCTGTTCACCAAATTAATTTAGTTAAAAAAAGCTAAATTATAGAAAATATCTTGCCATCTCTAATTATTTTACGTCTGATGTCAAAATTTTGATGAGTTCAACCTCTTCTTGCTTGTAGGGAGTACCATCAGTCCGGAATATTTCGTGAAACCAGAGTTTCGGCTCTGAACCATCCGGCATCGGCTCATCCCATGCATATTTCGTATTCGATTTACCTGAAACCAGACCCCAGTTGATCGCTCCTATGTTATTTAATTTCAATAAAGGCATGATATTGGTAAAAAGGCTATTGTTCCGCCGGGCCATATATTCAGAGCAAATAAGGGGACGATTGTATTTTTTAAGCGTGTCAATGGCTGCTTTATGCTTTTCTGGATTCTCATAGTTGTGATACGTTATGATGTCCGAATTTTCAATCTGGAATTTATTGAGCTCTTTTAAGTTGATGCTCCATACGGCTGAAGATAACGGTTGAGACAGATCAATTTCCCGACCCCATTCAAATACTTTTTTTAATAAAGGTAATGATTTCTCTCCATATCCTGAGTTGCCCGGTTCATTGTACAAATCCCAAAATGCAATACGTTGATCGTCTTTGAATGTGCTGAGTACGTCTTTCACATATCCTTCTAAAGTGATAATAAGGGTCGTATCTTTAAATAACAAATCTCCTGGATCGCGTACCCAACCTGAATTGTGGACACCAGGTTTTGGATCAGGCTGTTTACCAGCCTTATAGGAGGGATTCCAACAGTCATCAAAAAAGACAAAGGCTGTTTTGATTCCGTGGTTGCTTGAAATCGTCAAATAAGTATTTAACCTTTTTTTGAACCCAGCCTGATCTACTTCCCAAGCCAGGTGATGAAGGTAAACACGCATAACATTAAGACCTAAACCTTCAGCCCAGCCCAATTCACGATCAATAGTTACTGTATCAAACGATTCTGCCTGCCATGTCTCCAACTGGTTGATTGCTGTACTTGGATTAAAGTTGGATCCACGTAGCCAACCGGTTTTTTTACCCCAGTCCTTAGCGTGTTCTTCAGTCCATCTAGGATTTTGAACAATTGGTTTTGGAGAATCAAAACAGGATTCCAGGGCACCCAGACAGGTCACAACAAGAATTGACATCAAAATGAAAGGTTTATTCATTATAATATATTTAACAGACTAGTTTTTTTATTGGGATAAATCTATAAAACAAATAAATACAAAACAATGGTGGGTCTTGTGTTATTTTATTCCTCCTTCAGGTCTAATTTACTACGGATGATTATGTTTAATTAAAATAATGGAACCGGACTTAAAAAGTCCGGTTCTATTATAATTAAAAAGGGTTTTTAGGCCTGTGATACCGCAACTGCAACGGCCACTGATGCACCAACCATTGGATTATTTCCCATCCCGATAAGGCCCATCATCTCGACATGGGCAGGAACAGATGACGAACCTGCAAACTGGGCGTCTGAATGCATACGTCCCATTGTGTCGGTCATACCGTACGAAGCAGGACCGGCAGCCATGTTGTCAGGATGTAATGTACGCCCTGTTCCGCCTCCCGAAGCGACCGAGAAGTATTTCTTTCCTTGTTCAATGCACTCTTTTTTGTAAGTTCCGGCCACCGGATGCTGGAAGCGGGTCGGGTTTGTGGAGTTACCCGTAATGGAGACATCCACTCCTTCCCTATGCAGGATAGCCACACCTTCCCGTACATCGTCGGCACCATAACAATTTACTTTTGCCTTATCGCCAGTAGAATAAGCTATACGTGCCACTTCCTTTAATTCGCTCGTATAATAATCGAATTCAGTTTGTACGTAGGTAAACCCATTGATACGGGATATGATTTTTGCTGCGTCCTTCCCTAAACCGTTCAGAATCACACGTAAAGGTTCTTTCCGGACACGGTTTGCCGATTTGGCGATACCAATGGCGCCTTCTGCAGCAGCAAAAGATTCATGTCCGGCGAGAAATGCAAAGCATTTCGTCTCTTCGCGCAACAACATGGCTGCAAGATTTCCATGCCCAATCCCCACCTTGCGGTCATCGGCAACAGATCCCGGAATACAAAAAGCCTGAAGGCCAATACCCAATGTTGCGGCAATTTCGGCAGCATTGGTTTGTCCTTGTTTAATTGCTATGGCAGCACCTACGATATAAGCCCACATGGCATTTTCAAATGCGATGGGCTGGATGTCCTTCACAATCTTGTAAACATCAACACCTTTGTCGTCGCAAATTTTTCTGGCTTCTTCAATGGAAGAAATTCCATATGAATTCAACACTTCATTGATCTTGTTGATCCTTCTGTCGTAACTTTCAAATAATGGCATATCTTTTTCTCCTATTCTTTACGTGGGTCAATAATTTTAACTGCTTCGTCGATCCGACCATATTTACCGGATGCCTTTTTCAAGGCTTCGTTGGCGTCCATGCCGGTTTTGATCATGTCCATCATTCTACCAAGGCTGACAAATTCGTAACCTATGATTTCATTCCCGGCATCCAGGCCTATTCTGGTAATATAACCTTCGGCCATTTCGAGATAACGGGGACCTTTTGCTACTGTTCCATACAAAGTCCCAGTTACACCACGCAGCCCTTTTCCCAAATCTTCAAGACCGGCACCAATCGGAAGACCACCTTCTGAAAATGCCGTTTGTGTACGCCCATAAACAATTTGGAGAAATAGCTCACGCATAGCTGTGTTGATAGCATCGCATACAAGGTCGGTATTCAAAGCTTCCAGGATCGTTTTCCCTGGAAGGATTTCAGAAGCCATCGCGGCCGAATGGGTCATTCCAGTGCATCCAATCGTTTCGATGAGGGCTTCCTGAATAATTCCTTCTTTTACGTTCAGGGTGAGTTTACATGCACCCTGCTGAGGTGCGCACCAACCCACACCATGTGTCAGCCCCGAAATGTCTTTTACCTCTTTGGCTTTTACCCAACGCCCTTCCTCGGGAATCGGAGCCGGTCCATGATTTGCCCCTTGTGCAACGCAAATCATCCCTTCAACTTCATGTGTAAAACTCATATCCACTAATTTTTAATTTGAAATATATAGAGAACCTATTAGTCAAGTATTTAAATATCAAACATGCGCTTTTCCCCTGATTTATAGAGCAAAACCGTCGTTTTGTCAAATGTCGCCAGACAACCGTATTTCATGGCTTCAAGTTGGGGCCGGATTCTTTCGTAGAATGAAAGCAATTTGTTTTCTTCGTCGATCAATTCAATGACGGTGGGCACTTTATCGCTGACTTCCCAAAATTTGTAGGAATGGATTACGGAACTCGCCCCATATCCCAGCATCCCTTTTAAAACTGTGGCACCAGCAATTTTTTCTTTCTTTGCCAGCAATACAATAAATTCATAGAGAGGTGTTTGCCGAAACTGGTCCGTCGAACTGATATAGATGCGCAATATTCCTGCCTGTGTATTGTTTTCCATCTTAAAAAAGTTTAGTGATTATCCGGCCAGCATATACAGCCAAAAGTCCAAGAAAAAAACTCAATGAAGTATAAAAAGCAAAACGGATCCATTCCTGTTGTTTTAACAACAAAAAAGCATCGTTCGAGAAAGTGGAGAAAGTGGTAAATCCCCCGCAAATCCCTACGGTTAAAAATAAACGGGCTTCAGGACTCAGGAAATCACCCTTTTCGGATATGCCATAAATCATTCCGATCAATAAACAACCCAGGATATTGACGAAAAAAGTTCCCCATGGGAAAAGGGAAGAAAAGCTTACCTGAAAATAGCGGGAGATCAAAAAGCGGGCAACTGTTCCGATGAACCCACCAAATCCGACAATGATCAACGACTTTACCATAAATTAAAGATCAGAATAACAAAGATAATGTTTCCACTATTGATTGAATAAAGAATCAATATAGATTAACCAAAATTATAAGTAGAACCACTGTGGAAAAGTTGAAACCGGTCATTAATTGATTCTTTGAATATCTGTTGCGCTGTTGAACCAGTGCAATGCCCGGTAATGATCTGAATATCGGGATAGCGAAGTGAAATATTGTCCACAATACCGAAAATTTCATCTGCAGTTTCAAACTGAGTAAAATCATCACTGTCAAGCAGATGTGTACCACCGATTAGTGCAACAACTTTTTCATCTTTCGAATCTTGGGCAGCGGCCCTGAGGATGTTCAGCAATCCATGATGGGAGCATCCTGAAAATACGATGGCCCCATTTGGTGTATTGATCCTTAATGCAACTTCATGGTTGAAATCGTCAGGATGTTCCCCAAGCTCATCAGACTTGAATAGCAAGCAATTGGCTTTTGGAAAAGCATCTATCACAGGAATAGTTCGGATCAAGCTAACATTTGCCGATAATTGGAGGTCTCTATTGACAAAGCAAAACCGTCCTATAAAATCCTTGATTACTGAATGGTCAATTGTGATATTGTGATGGATCTGTTTCCGATATGAAATAAACAACTCACCGCTTTCCAAAGATGCCATCAAAACCCTGGCCTTCTCATTTTTACGGAGAAAATATTCCAGTCCACCGGTATGGTCCCGATGAGCATGTGAAAGTATCAGGTAATCAACTTTCCGGATATCGATCCCCATTTTCCGGGCGTTGATTGCAAAGGCGGGCGATGCACCCACGTCAAATAACCATTTTAACCCATCTGCTTCAAAGTAGATACTGACCCCATGTTCCGTTATGAATTTCCCTGAGGGATCGGGATTATTGTCGATCAGTACGACTACTTTCATTTTGATGCCACCAACAGAAAGATTGGGAAGGATCTATTTAAACCTTCAGCAATTATCTTGTTCACCAAGTAGCATTCCTCATAATCAACAGATTTAAAACCTACTTCGAGAAGCATCACCTTAAGTTTTTCCGGATCAAACCCATTGTGGACATCGAAACCAGGGCCATGAAAAGTCCCGTCTTCTGTGTAAAGATCGGCAATGGCCAGAAACCCTCCTGGTAAAATCATTTGGTAAAACTTTTCGAAAAGGGAGGGTACATCGGCTATATGGTGTAAAACCATCTGGTTAAAAATCAGGTCAAAAAAATCATTGTACATTTCGTTCTCAAGGTTATAGCACAAAGGAACAAAGTTCACGGCTTTCTCAAAAACGACTTTTTCCTTCATCACCTCTACCATGCCAGCTGAATTGTCCATCATTACAATGGTTCCCAATTTATCCCGGAGCAGGAAACTTAGAATTCCTGTTCCTGCACCGAATTCGAGTGCCTTCATTCCATTGTGAATTGGAATCATTGTCCCCATTTTAGTAGCAATTGCATAGGATCTCTCCATATGGATCGGGTTCTCGTCCCATGTTTTCGCCCTGACATCAAAGTCGTTCATTCGAAGTAGTTTATTTTGATGGCAAATATACAGAACAATAATTCAACAATAAATGGTTTCCTGGAATTCAAATAATCCAGTAAAGATTACCAATGCGATTCGTCAAGGACAGGTTCACTTTTTGACCCTTTCACGGTACTTTTAGCCCCCTTAGCGGTATTTTTCGCGTCCTTAACAGTACTCTTTGCATCCTTCGCTGTACTCTTCGCATCCGAAACAGTATTTTTCGCTTCGTTCACAGTACCCTTCGCAATCTCAGCAGCAGCTTTAGGATTTTTTAAAAACAATTTTGGATTGGTAACCATAAATTTCGCAGTGTTCAAAATACCTTTCGCCTTGTTGGCTGTTGCTTTTCCCTTCTCTGCTGTTGCTTTCCCCTTTTCAGCAGCTGCTTTCCCTTTTTCAACTGTGTCTTTTCCCTTGGCAACCGTAGTATTTCCCTTGGCGGACTTAACTTTGGCATCCTGTGCCCAACCATTGGTTTGGCAGATCACTAAAACAAACATTGCAACTAACAAAATTCTCAGATGACTTTTCATTTTTTTATCGGATTTTAGATGATGGGTTCTTATGTTGAATTTTTGATGGCAAGCAAAACAGAACCACTTAGTTTTACCTTGACCGTTATTTTCGTTAATTTCTATACATTGAGTTACAATTCAGGACGCAAAACTAAAAATGTTTCGTGATTGGAGGGAAAAAAGAAATGAGACAAAAAGTGGACTATTAAGAAAATTGAACCCAATCTTCAATTTCACCTTACATCCCCAATGAATCTAAAAGAATATGGAACGTCAAAATTGATCTTTTCTGCCATCATTCAAAGCCTCACCACTTTTTCAATTCCACTTAATTTTAGGTGAGAAGTGCATCTGAAAAGATTTTTTTTGAGTTAAAAAATCCAACTGTAAAATATTTATCTTCTTTGGATAAGTGGTTTTCAATCAACAAAATTAATTCATGTTCCTGTTATTATATTGATTATCTATTATTTAAGTCTTAGTTGCTAAAATAATGTCTTCTTAGTCAATTCCTGATAATTTTTATTCCCCTCTGAGCAAAATAGTTTTATACCATTATATTTCAATGTATTACTTGCACAACTCTATTTAGTTAAAACACCAACCGAGACAAATTAAAATATATTTACTTTTGTAAATATTTATTTTACGTTTTGCTTGCATGTGTAAGATTATTGTATTACCTTTACATCGTACAAAAGATAAAAACAGACACAATGAAAACTTTAGCAGCAATAATGATCGGGATGCTTCTTACCTTCACCACATCAGTGTTTGGTCAGACAGTAGCCATTGGTCATGCCACCGCTGAAGTAATCGAGGCTGTAAGCGCATCTGCTTCAACAATCTCTTCATTTGACCTTTCAAAAGATTCCGAAACTTTAAAACTTGGAGCAATCACCGTTTTTTCAGGCAAAGACATTACCTGCAACGTAGTTGTAAAAACAGCCAATGTTTCAGATGCATCAGGAAATGGTTTCTCAATCGAGCCAACAGTTAACAACGATACAAACACATCAGTCGCTCAGGCAAACGGATCTCAGACCATCCAGCTGAACGGGACAACAAACATGAACAGCAATCAGGCCGCTGGCCAATATGCAGGTTCTTATACAATCGTTTTTGCTTACAATTGATTTTTGAAAAAGGATTTGAAAAAGGGGTGCAGTTGATGTGCCCCTTTTTTTGTTTCTATTGTTTTATTATATCTTTGAAAAATAAACTTACAATCACAGAAAATGAAAAGAAGGGTCCTTTGGCTGATGGTGGGAATATTTATTTCTAACTGTTCATTGGCACAAACTGCAAAAATCACAGAAACACAGGTTCCGTTGCTAACCTATGCTTTTTCTGATCCCGATCCGGTGCCAAGCCCCAGCAAGTTTTATCCCTATTTCCGTTTTGAGGGTTATTCTGACAAAGGAATAATGCATAATTGGAAAATGGTCGTGATGGAAAACGATTACATTAAACTCTGGGTTGCACCCGAAATCGGGGGGAAAATTTGGGGCGCTATTGAAAAAGCGACTGGCAAAGAATTTGTCTATTTCAACCATGTGGTGAAATTCCGGGATGTTGCTATGCGTGGGCCATGGACTTCGGGAGGCATCGAGTTGAACTTTGGAGTGATTGGCCATGCCCCAACCACCTCTTCACCTGTCGATTATATGATCCGAAAAAATGAAGATGGGAGCGTAAGCTGTTTCGTTGGAGCCATCGACCTACCATCCCGTACACGATGGAGCGTAGAGATCAACCTGCCCAAAGACAAGGCTTATTTCACAACCCGCTCAGTATGGGACAATCCTACCAATCTTGAACAATCGTATTACCACTGGATGAACCTTGGCATTAAAACTGCAGGGAACCTTGAATACGTCTTCCCTGGAAATACCCACCTTGGACATGACGGCGTTCCTTCTCCATGGCCGGTAGATAAGCAAGGGAGACAAATCTCGTGGTATGAGAAAAATAATTTTGGCAGCTACAAGTCTTACCATGTTTTTGGAGGGGAAACAGGATTCTATGGCGCCTATTGGCATGACGACGATTTTGGTTTTGTCCATTATGCATCGTACGATGACAAACCGGGGAAAAAGGTTTGGATCTGGGGACTTTCGGATGAAGGGATGATCTGGGAAAAGCTTCTTACCGACAAGGACGGGCAATATACCGAAATCCAGTCGGGACGTTTATTTAACCAGGCTGCAGATCAAAGCAGCAATACCCCTTTTAAAAACAGGGGATTTGCCCCCGTTTCCACCGATGAATGGACTGAATACTGGTTTCCTGTAAAGAAAACTCAGGGCTTGAAATTTGCAACACCAGCCGGATCCATTAACCTTGAACAAAAAGGGAAGGCCCTAAATTTATGGTTTTGTCCAAACGAAAAGATTGAAGGAAATCTGGAAGTCAGAAACGGCCAACAGGTCATTTTTTCAAAAAAAATTGTTACTGTGCCAATGCAGGTTGTTGCAGAATCATTTGAAGTTCAAAATTCCGCCAACAATTTGTCAGTTTGGATAAATAACAGATTGTTGTATGAAAACGATCCTGCAAAAGGCCAGCTTAAGCGCCCAATAGAACCAGCAAAGGGTTTTAACTGGGAAACTGC
>CAIYPA010000146.1 GCA_903927965.1 uncultured Bacteroidia bacterium
GATGAGATAAGATTTAAAAAAGCTTTTACGTTGAATAGTTTTGGCGTTCAAATAAGATACCCTAATAAAACAATTAAACTTACCAAGGACGAACTTGAAAGTGCAATTCAAATTTCAGAAGAATTTCGTGCATTTACTGTTGATTTGATTGAATTAGAACAATAGCAAAATAACTGATTTTCAATAGTATATATTGAACTGTCCGGTAATGTCAGATGAACAGTATGCTGCCTTTAAAGAAAACAGGAAAGCCTTCAACCAATGGAGAAGCAAGTAATTGCCCTTTTCACAGCTTTTCAATTTCCTCTTTTGACAAATTTGTCAGTTCTGCAATTTCATCAAGAGAATAACCTTTTAGTTTCATCCCTTTCGCGATCTTTCGGGCTTTGATTAATTCGCCTTGGGGTATTCCTATTTCTATTCCTTCTTCTCTTCCCTCTTCCCTTCCTTTTTCTCGTCCATCTTCTATCGAAGTATCCACTACAGCTTTCAGCTCGGAGTAAACCAGTTTACTCTGTTGGTATTCTTCCCGTTCTTTGGGGTTCATCGCGGCTAATGCGGCAATTTTAAATGCCTTATCAAATAAAGGTTCGTTGAGTATTTGCGGAATATCGTCGAAGGTTTCAAGATGTTTCAGGAAATAGCACCATTTGTCGTAATGCGTTACCAATTCATCCTCTTTTTTGTTAAAGAAAGGCATTTGCAGAAAACGGAATCCCAACTTATCGTAGAAAACGAAACCATCTTCATCGCGAAGTCTTGCGTTTGGGTCAAATTTACGGATTTCTTCTTGTTCATTGAAAGGAAAATCAAGTATTGCGATATGATAAACTGGCAGAAGATCTAAATTTAAATCATCATTCAGCAGTTGGCTTTTACATTGTAAATTGATATAGAACAGGGGCTTGCTTCTAAAAAAATTGAGTTTTGCTTTTTGTATTTTAACAATAAACAAATCTCCATTTGCACCCTTACAGAGGACATCATCGATTGCTTTTCGCTCAGCTCTGCTTTCAACCGGTTGTTCGACGTTCTTGAAATTCAGTTCTGTAATCTGGTGTTTTGCAGGCATTAAGCAGTTCAGGAAATCGACAAGCAGGTCTTTGTTTCCTTCAGTCCCAAACAATCGCTTAAAACCAAAATCGGTATATGGGTTGATATATTTGCTCATGGTGCCGTGTTTTTAATACACAAATATAGTTCAATTTTATTGGAATTCATTCAAATTTGTAATATATTGTAAATCAAGTAAATGACTGATATCCCTCCTGTCCCCCTTTAAGAGATCCCCCTTGCCCCCTTTGAAAAAAAGGGGGATGAAGGAGTCGTTCTAACGTAATTTGCTTCCTCTGTAATGCCGCCAAGAATAACTTGACCGAAAGGGACAAGCAGTTAATCAATAATTCCCCAGAATAATCTGTAACTCGGTATATGATAGCTTGTAACCAAGTTGTGCTGCAAACAAATCAGCTTCCGACTTTGCAAGGTCAGCTTTGGTGGTAAGGTATTCGGTCTTGATGTTCAATCCGGAAGCCTGCTTATCGCTCTGGATTTTCATGTCTTCGCGTCGAAAATTCACCACTTTTCTGGCAACTGTAATCAAATCAGCCGATTGTGATAATTTTCGGTATGCTTTGGCCACATCGGTATTGACCTGCTCCTGCGTATTGGCAATGTTTTCTTCAGCCTGTTCCCGCATAAAAACACGCTGGCGCTTGACAAATGTATTTGAGGCCATATCCTGAATGTTCCATTTCATCGAGACTCCAATGAACGTATTGTTTTTCGGATAGAGATTATTGCCCTTCTGGTAAGCATATCCTCCCATGATGCCCAAATCGGGCAAATAACTTAATTTACTGGCTTTTAGGGCAAATTCGGCCTTTGACTTGACCAACATTGCTATTTTCAAATCGGTATTGCCCGATTGTACTGTTGATGAAATAGTTGCCACTGGTAAAGTTTCTACAATAAGGCTGTCGTCTGAGATTGAGTCCAATTCAAGTATGGCCGACTGTGGTAAACCGATGAGGTTTTTCAGGTCGGCAGCAAAATCATCGTATTGGATATTTAATTTCAAAAGGTTCTGTTCCTCATTGGCAACACTTGCGTTTAACCCTATTTTAGCTGATTCAGTGGCCTTTCCGGCAATTACTGCACCTTCAACATCGTATAGTTTTGCTTTAACCAAAGAGAGCTTTATCCCACATTCTTCTTTTTGTTTTTGGATAATTAAAAGTCCATAGTACAACTTTTCTACGGCTTGCTTAATTTGCATGGCGACTTTTGCCTGCTCGGTTTTTGTGATGGCAAGGTCGGTTTTTGATATTTGGACCCCCGCATTTATTTTAAGCAACTGTGAAACTGGCTGATAAACCATTGCACTTGCATTGTAGGTGTTTTTGGCCCCCATTTCAAAAACTTTGTCCGCATCGGGAAGTGAGACTTGTGAATTTCCCATAGGCAAAGCACCAAATGAACCCTGTGAAATCGTAAGTTCCGGAATATTTTGATTGACTAGGTCGTTTCCTTCAACACTGACCATTGGGAAGAATTTCACCTTGTCTTCGTTTACTTTTTGCTGTTTCTCATTTACTTGCAATTGTTTGATTTTCAGGAAATGGTTGTTGGTCAAAGCCATCTCAGTGGCCTGTTTCAAATCAAGTTTCCCGGTGGTTTGTTGCGCCGTTAAATTTGGGGCAATCAAAACCAAAACGGTCAAAACAGCCAAGAATTTAGTAACATTCACATTTACAGCACTTTCCAGTTTTAAATTATCTGTTGGTCGGTTTTCATTGCTTTTGTTTTGCTTTTCTTTCATTTTTAAATCGGAAGGCTTGATACTAACAATATAGAGGACCGGAACGGTAAGCAAAGCCATGAGCATACTCCAGGTAATGCCAAAAGCCAGAACACTTGCAAGCGGACTCCAAAGCGACGAACCCGAAATAATCATCGGCAAAACACCTATTGCTGCTGCCATTGCTGTGAGGAAAATGGGGCGCATCCTCCTTTTGCCCGATTCAATTGCGGCTGTGCGAATATCCAACCCTTTTTCCAGCAGTTCGTTGATATAATCAATAAGAATAATTGCGTTACGGACCACAATTCCCGACAGGCTAATCAAACCTACGAAGGCAGTAAAACCAAAATTATTTCCGGTAATGTATAAGCCAAAAACAGCACCGAGCAAGCTTAACGGAATGGTTAGCATTACAATACCTGTTTCTTTCAGGTTACGGAATTGAAATAGTAAAATCAGGAATATCAGGACGATACTAATCATAAGGGCTATAATCAGATGACCCATCACTTCTTGTTGATTGGCAACTTCGCCCCCATATTCAATTTTGTAACCGTTAGGAATTTGCAATTCTGCAATTTGCGGTCGAATTTGACCTAGCAATTCAGATGGCAAAATGCTTTCCATAGTTTCGCTGCGTATTGTTAAACAACGCATTCCGTTCCGGTGCATAATCCTGCCGGTTTGCCATGTGGGTTTTATTTCGGCAATTTGTCTGAGTGGCACATTTGCACCGGTAACAGGCGATTCAATGTACATATTTTCAATATCCTGTGTAGTTTGGCGGTCTTTATTGGCAAGCTGCAAAACAATATCAACAGCCTTATCGCCTTCGTACATTTTAGAAACAGGATAGCCTTTAAACCCGGTAAAAACAAATTGCGAAATGCTTGTTGTGGTGAAACCCAATCGGCTTGCATCTTCTTTTAATTGAATATCAACACCATAAAAATCCTCCCTGAAATCGTTGTGGACCAGATAATTGCCTTTTGTCTTTTTAATAATTTCTTTTACCTGACTGCCAATTTCTTTCATTTTAGAAATATCATCACCGTAAATACGTACTTCAACAGGGGCAGGCGTTGGTTGCCCTTGCTGCATGAGTTTTACCTGTGGCATTCCTTCGGGAATTAAACTGTCGATCTGTGTTGACAGTTCGTTGGCCAATGTTTCGGTTGATTGATTGCTGTCGGTATTGATCAGAATCTGAGCATAGTTACTTATCGGCAATTCGGGCGAAAAATTGTAATAAACGCGCGGTGCACTCATTCCGGCGAAAGTGGCGTATGATACAACACGTTTATCTTTTTTAATGAAATTTTCGACACGCAAAATTGCCTGTTGTGTTTTGTCCAGTTTTGTTCCGGTTGGCATCCAGAGTTCCACAACAAACTGGTTTCGTTCAGCATAAGGCATAAACTTTTCCCTCACGCCGAATTTGAAAAGAACTATTGCAAGGATTATAGTGATTAGGCTTCCGTTGATGGTTAAAGCTGAATTTTTTGTACACCATTCTATTGCAAGATTATAGCCTTTCTGCATATAATCAAGCACTGATGATTTCTTATTGGTTGTTGTTATTTCATCCGAATGGTCGTTCAACCCCCTTTTAATGAAGAAGAAACACAATGTGGGTGTTAAAAACATTGCCACTACAAACGATGAAATCAGCGCAATGGTAACGGTAACAGGCAAATCGTGAATAAACTCGCCCATTGCTCCCGGAATAATTACCATTGGCATAAAAGAAGCAATGATCGTGATCGTTGCGGTAAGAATTGGAACAATTAAATCGAAGGCGCTTCGCCAGGCTGCGGTCCACCGTTCCACCCCCTTATCGAGCAATTCCACATAATTGTCGGCTACAACAATGGCATCGTCCACAACCATTCCCAAAACAACGATTAATGCGGCAAGCGACACCTGGTGAAGCTCAATTGCAAAAGTGTGCATCAGCGCAAATGTAATTGAGATGGTCATAGGAATTGCAGTAGCAGCAACAGCGGCCACCCTAAAAGGCAACATCAACAAAATCACTACAATAACCGAAATAATCGCAATTAGGAACTCGCGCATAAAACGGGAAATATTGTCGTCAACCATTTTGGGCTGATTTACAATTGTGGTCATTTTTACATTTGACGGTAATAGCTTTGTTACATTGGCAAGGGTTTTATTGACATCTTTTCCAAACCATACAATATTATTGCCTTCGTTCATTTGTATGGCCACAAGCAATGATTTATGACCGTTGACATTCAGATAAGTTGTCGGTTCGGCATACTCCCTGGTTATTTTGGAAATATCGCCCAAACGCACAACCTGGCCAGTTTTAGAGGTTCCAACTATCTGGTTCTCAATTTCAGTTTTGTTTTTGTATGATCCTGATGTATAGTACGATACATTGTTTTCGCCAGTCTGGATTTCCCCCGATGGATTCACCGAATTTTGCGATTGCAATACCTTAACAACTTGCTGCAAACCAATGCCAACCTGTGAAAGTTTATCCGAATTGAAGTAAGCCGTTATTTGTTCGTTCTGTTCGCCTATGCGTTTAACTTTTGAAGTGGCGTTAATTGTCCTTAGATTGTCTTCCAGGATCTTCGCGTAATCGTTTAATTGACTGTGGCTTGCTTCGTCACTTTCTAAGCTGATAAGCATGGCTTCAGTGTCGCCAAAGTCAGAATTTACGATTGGGCCCTGTACACCTTGCGGCAAATCTATCGCTTTGGTTATCAACATTTGATGTTTCAATTTATTCCAGAAAATATCCGGTTTCTTTACATTGTCATTCAACCAAATATTTACAATCGCTATTCCGTCCCGACTGGTTGAGTAAGTTTTCGATTTCATCACTTCATCAAACTGAAATAGATATTGTTCTATTTTCTTTGTCACTTGTTCTTCTACCTGAGCGGCCGTTGCCCCAGGATAAAATGCGATGATTAAACCCAGCGGATTCGTAATTTTGGGGTCTTCACGGCGTGGCATTGTCAACAACGAATAAATCCCAACGGCAAAAACCATTATCAGCACAGTGAGCGTGACTTGCCTATATTTTAAAGATGTTTTTACAAAATTCATGGCGGAGTTATTTTATAGCGATGAATGAACCGTTGCTTACTTTATTTTGTCCACCGATAATCAGTTTTTCGCCGGTTTCAATACCTGACACGATTTCGATATTATCGCCTGATATCTTTCCGATTGCTACATTTCGCCTGATCGCTTTATTACCCTGTATATCAGCAATATATACAAAAGGTGAATTGTCAGCATCATGCAATATTGAACCTGCGGGAACGACAATCATTTCTGTTTTTCTGGCAGATGGAAATTTAACTTCGGCCGTCATTCCGGGGCGTATTGACAGTCTGGGATTTCTCAGTTCAATCTTCACCGTGAATGCCCTTGTAGTGGCTTCGGCAACCGAACCTATTTCGTTTATTTTCCCGATAAAAGTGGTGTCGAGGGCCGAAATATAAACTTCGGCGGCACCACCCGATTTAATTTGGTTCAAATCAGCTTCGGGAACCGCAGCGTTCACTTTAACGGTTTGAATATCAGATATGACAAAAAAAGGCATTCCAACTCCAATAATTTCGCCCACTTCGGTCAATCTCTTCAACAAAACCCCATTGATGGGGGAAACCAATTTTGTGTCGTTAAAGTTTTTTGTGTGAAGCCGTTGCTGCGCTTTTGCCTGTTTGAGGCCACACGTAATTTTTACATAATCGCTCTCCGAAATGCTTTTCCTGTCGTACATTTCCTTTAGCCGGTTGTATTCGTCCTGTACTTGTTCAGTCGTTGCATCAGCCATGTCTTTTGCAATGGCGTAACTTTCGGGGTCGAGGCTTGCCAGGAGTTTTCCGGCACCAATTGCTTCGCCTTCGTTAATTGCGATGAAATCGACTTTTCCAGCTACCAGGAAACCCAACTTTACCGTTTTATTGCCTTCAATATTTCCACTGACCGAGATCGTTTTGTTGGTCGATGTTTTTGATACTGTTTGGGCCTCAACCAGTATTGGTTTTTCAACATTCTCTTTTTCAGTCTTTTTACTGTTACAAGCTGTGAATCCAACAGCACACAAAACTGCAAGGCACAAATACTTTTTATTCATGATTTTTAATTTATAATTATTTGAGTTTTTATTTGTTTTTGCTTAATCCCAAGAAAGGAAAGGTGTTCCCTTGTGGGTTCTACCAATGTCCCGTTTCCAACGACATGAAAAAGCATATTGATACTGAGATTGCTGTTGATGACAACTTCTAAAGTTTCCTGAAGAATTGTCTTGTCTAGTGCAGTGAATGAGCCGATAGAAATGTAATGGATTTCCAATTGATGAGAAAGGCGTTTTTCAAGGCTTGTCAGTTCGGCTTTAAACAGTGGCAGTTTTTCGTCTTGATTGGTCGTATAGATCAAGGTCAGAAAATCGGTTGGATGATCTGCCAGTTTTGATTTCAATTCATTAAATACTAAGGAAATACCATTTTCATCTGCAATAAGTACAGTATGGATGCTTGTGGGATTTCCCATGTTTCCGGTTTTTGAACCGATAACCGTAACCTTGTTGAATTCGGCTGATGTTTTTACGATCTGATTTTTAGCTGTCATTGTATCAAAATTTAATGACACAAAAATCCGCTATTCAAAAACCAAAGCTTTTGATCTATATCAAAAAAAGAAAATATGGAGAAAATTTATTTCCCGCTTCTTAACCGGCTTAAAGTTTCCTGGGTAATGCCCAGATATGATGCAATATGACCTAGTGAAACCTTTTGAAGGATGGTCGGATTTTTAGTTAGGAGAGCATTGTATTTGTCTTCGGCGGTTTGGAATTTCAGGTTGATAATATATTCGGTCATCTCTTTTGCCATGTTGAAAAGAACATGAAAGCCGAATTTTGCTATTTCATGGTGTTTGTCAAACAAAGTCTCAAATTCGGAGTACGAAATTGAGTAAACTACAGAATCTTCCGTCAATTCGCAATAAACATTGCTTGGCTTGTGTTGATAAAAACTGTCAATTGCTGTAACGAATGAATTTTCGGAAAAAAAATCTGCAGTAATTTCACGTCCACTGTCCGAAAAATAATATACACGGGCAAATCCTTGTTCAATAAAATAGATATGCTTGCATATTTCATCCCGTTTAAACAGAAAATGGCCTTTGGGAAATTCTTCACGGGTAAAAGCTGTTCGAACTATTCTTTCAGCTTCAGTAGAAAGATTTGCCTTTTTTTTGAAATATTCAGGTATTTTCATTTAAGTCAATTTCAATTATTAAATGAATTCCAAATCGATTGATGTTAAATAACTTGTGTTTTTAACAATTCCTCAATACTGTTCGTCAGGTCGATGAACTCCGCCACCGAAAGCTGTTCCGGCCTTCTGGTCAAAAGCACGGCATCCAGCTCTTCGATACGTGGGGAGAAACTCCGGATGCTGTTCCTCAACATCTTGCGCCGCTGGTTAAATGCCTGTTTCACAACCTGGAAGAATAGCTTTTCGTTGCAGCCCAATTCTGTCCTTCCATTGGCTGTCAATCGGATCACTGCCGATTGGACTTTAGGTGGAGGATCGAAAACATATTCGGGAACGCTGAAAAGGTATTCGATGTTGTACCAAGCCTGGAGAAATACGCTCAGGATCCCATAAACCCTCGATCCCGGACCCGAACTGATCCGCTGAGCAACCTCTTTTTGGAGCATGCAAACAATCTCTGGGATCAGAACCCTGTTTTCCAGGACTTTAAAAAATATCTGTGACGAAATATTGTAAGGGAGGTTCCCAATCAATGCAAACGGTTTTTCCGAAATTTTTTCCGCAATATTGAGCTGAAGAAAATCACCCTCGATGATCCGGTCCTTCAGTTGGGGAAAATGGGTATGCAGGTAACCGACCGATTCGTGGTCAATTTCGATCACGTAAGTTTCATATTCCTTATTTTCAAGCAGATAATTTGTTAAAACACCCATTCCTGGGCCAATTTCGAGGACCCGGTCCAGATTGGTCGCTTTCAGGCTGTCAACAATGTCTTTTGCGATGTTCTTGTCAATGAGGAAGTGCTGTCCCAAATGTTTCTTTGCCCGAACTGTCATGGAGTATATTATAAAAAGAATTAAAAATAGGGAAGTAGTCAGTAAATCAACAGCTCCCGGTACAATGGGTCAAAAGTACAAAATTTGCGGCGGCTTTGAACAGGAAAATATAATCGCTACTTTTGGGCAAAACAAAACTACGTGTCACGATTCAATACAGAACTCTTCATCGCCCGCCGTATCTACTCAGCAAGGGGAACTTCAGTAAAGTTCTCTGAATCAATTGTTTCATTTGCAGTTTTTGGGATAGCATTCGGACTGTTTGTGATGATCCTATCGGTGGCCATCGTTACAGGATTCAAGAACGAGGTGCGCAATAAGGTGATCGGTTTTGGTTCACATATCCAGATCGTCAATTTCGATTCCAACTCATCATATGAAACGGTTCCTGTTTCCAAAGAACAAAGGTGGCTTGCCGACCTCAAGCAAATGGATGGGATAAAGGGTGTCCAGACATTTGCCACGAAACCAGGGATCATCAAAACCGATGAAGAGATCCATGGGATTGTTTTAAAAGGTGTGGGAACGGATTTCGATTGGAAATTTTTTAAGGACAACCTCGTCGAAGGTTCGCTGTTTTCAGTCACCGATTCCGTTAAAACCGATGATATACTGATATCCAGGCAGGTAGCAATGTTGCTTAAACTCAAGGTCGGCGATCCGCTCTATACCTACTTCTTAAACGAAGAGTCGAAAACCCAAAGGATGCGCAAATTTAAAATCTGCGGCATTTTCAGCACAAGCCTCCAGGAGTTTGACCAATTGTTCGTCCTTGCCGATCTGGCACAGGTCCAGAAATTAAACGACTGGACCTCCGATCAAATCAGCGGTTTTGAAGTGACGATCAACGATTTCGACAACCTGGAACCTTTAGTCCATAAAATCCGAAGCCTCACAATCAGCTATTCACAGGACAATGAGACAGTACTGCGTCCAGTATCCATCGCTTCCAAATATCCACAGATTTTCGACTGGCTAAACCTGCTCGATATGAATGTCTGGATCATCCTGGGCCTTATTATTATGGTTGCCGGGTTTAACATGGTGTCGGGATTGCTAATTTTGATCCTCGAACGGACATCCATGATTGGGATTCTTAAGGCGGTGGGTTTTGAAAATATTAGTATCCGAAAAATATTCCTTTACCTTTCATCCATATTGATAGTAAGAGGGATGTTCTGGGGAAATATCGCCGGAATTGTGTTTTGTTTGGTTCAGGCAAAATTTGGTACATTTCAGTTGGACCCCACCTCATATTATCTGGATACTGTCCCGATAAACCTAAAAATATCGCATCTGGTGATGTTAAACGTGGGTACAATGGCCGTTACGCTGCTAATGTTGATCGTTCCTTCCTGGTATATTTCGCGGATCGAACCAGATAAAGCGATCAGATTTGACTAATCCCATAAACCCACATAAAGGCGATTGAGATAATTATTTGCGTTTTATTTACAATTTAGCCAAGAATAATTCAATAATTTGTATCATTGCACGGAAAAACACCATAAAAAACAGATAAATGAAACGAGCCATAGGAACTAGTCTTACTCAAAAGCATGATTATCTCATGGCGAGTTCCATGTGGCCTTTAAAAAACAAATTATAAACACATGAAACTTTATTTCCCGGAAATTTATAAACCGAAACTGGACCTGAAACAAACAGAAAAAGCGATCAAATTTGTAAAGGACTTTTTTCAGGAAAGTCTTTCAGCTGAATTGCGCCTACGACGTGTAACTGCCCCTTTGTTTGTCTTAAAAGGAACCGGTATCAACGATGACCTCAATGGGGTGGAGCGTGCAGTGACTTTTGCCGTTAAAGATATGGATGATGCCAAGGCGGAAGTGGTCCAATCGTTGGCAAAATGGAAAAGGCTGATGCTTGCTCAATATGGGATTCCTGTCGGTTATGGTATCTATACAGATATGAATGCCATCCGTGCCGATGAAGAACTGACCAATATCCATTCCTTGTATGTCGATCAATGGGATTGGGAAAAAGTGGTCACTGCAAAACAGCGCAACCTCGACTTCCTGAAGAAGGTGGTCAACCAGATTTATGCCGCAATGCTCCGTACCGAGTTTATGGTTTACGAAAATTACCCGACCATTAAACCTCAACTTCCAGAGGAGATTACTTTTATTCATTCGGAAGAGTTATTGCAGCGTTTTCCAAACCTAACTGTCAAAGAACGTGAATATGAAGTGGCCAAGGAGTACGGGGCGGTCTTTATTATGGGTATCGGTGGCGCTCTTTCAAATGGCGAGAAACATGACGGTCGTGCACCTGATTACGATGATTGGACAACTGAAAATTCTGACGGTTACAAAGGTTTGAATGGGGACATTGTCATCTGGAACCCGGTTTTGCAGCAATCGCTCGAACTCTCCTCGATGGGGATAAGGGTCGATAAGGATGCACTTTTGAAACAATTGGCCATCACCGGTTTAACCGAAAGAAAAGAACTGTTGTTCCACAAAAAACTCCTAAAAGACGAACTGCCGCTGTCCATAGGTGGTGGGATCGGGCAATCGAGGCTCTGTATGTACCTGTTGCGCAAGGCACATATCGGCGAAGTACAGGCAAGTTTGTGGCCTGATGAGATGATCCAGAAGTGTGCTGAACACAACATATTCATGGTCTAACGATCATTTAAACTAAAAATCCCCATATGGCTTAAACATATGGGGATTTTTTTTACTTTTGCACCACATTTTCGGGGCCCAATAGCTCAATTGGATAGAGCAACAGCCTTCTAAGCTGTAGGTTTCTGGTTCGATCCCAGATTGGGTCACATAGTAAAGTCTAACATATTGATTGTTAGGCTTTTTTGTTTTTCTACCGCATGGCGATAATTCATTCATTTATTTTTATCTTTGAATAATAAACATTACTTTACCATGGAAGCAAATTCAAATACAGGGGTTGCGAAGGTGAAATTTTACCAAAGCAACGGAAAAACAAAACACCGTTCGGTAGATGTATTTAGCAACAAACACATTTCACTTGAGTATGCTCCGGATGTGATTGTTGCGGAAGAAAGAAAATATCTATTGAAAGTGCCTGTTCGTTGCTTGTTCGAAAAAGAGGCAGATTATTATGTGATCCAAAATGAAGTGTTGGGAATTATAGGAACAGGATTAAGCGAAGAAATTGCTGTACAGGCTTTTGCTGAGGAGTTTGATCATTTATACCAGGTCCTTAATGGTTTAAATGATGTTTCCCTCACGGCACACAACAAGCAAATAAAGGGGTTTATTAATTATTATGTCGAAAAGATTGAATAATGAGCGTATTAGACCCAAAATTAACTTATCGGAACCTTAAAAACAAAGGCTTTACCGATGCCGACAATAAAAGTAAAGACCATAAATGGCTACACTTTTTCTACAATGACAAATTTGTTTTAAGCACAAAAATAAGCCATGGGGTTGGAGATATTGGAGAACCGTTGATCAGGGCGATGTCGTTCCAATGCCATCTGACCAAATCTGAGTTTATAGACCTTGCAAAATGTCCTTTAAGCGAAGAAGCCTACCTTGAAATTCTGGAAAAGAAAGGATTCCTAAAATAGGATAAAATTTGTTAATCCACACATATTCAATTACATAATAGATCATAAACTATTCTAATATCGAGAACTAATTATGGGATACGTTAATGAACCTGACGGAGTAGATTTATATGTTGACCCGAAGCCTTTGACGGATAAGGATAAGAGGGAAATTAGTGAGGTGATTGCTTACTATAAATCAACAGGCCGCAAGAAAAAAATTGCAGCCCACAAACAATCAATTGCATCTTTGAAAAATCCCACTTCCAAGGAAGGAGTCGGTCTTAAGTAGGTTTCATTTTAAAAATGGGAACAAGTTAAGCGAATTTTGTCATTGAGTAGTAAAAAAGCTTTTATTTTACAAAATAAATTATGTATTTTAACCGCTTAAACTAAGTATTTTAATTTAATGCAGAACCAGAATCCTGAACAAAAAGCCAGGGACCAAATCGACAAGCAGTTAAGTGCTTGTGGCTGGGCTATTCAGGATATGAAAAAGGTGAACCTGCATGTTGGTATTGGTGTTGCGGTGAAAGAATACCTAACTGATGTTGGCCCTGCTGACTATGTATTATTTGTTGATGGCAAGCCATGTGGGGTCATTGAAGCCAAAGAAGAAGGACAAGGCTATAAATTGAACGTGCATGAAAACCAGTCTGAAGGTTATGCCAATGCCAAACTCAAACACCTGAAAAATGAACCCTTGCCATTTGTCTATCTCAGTACAGGCGAAATAACAAGGTTCACCGACTTTACTGATCCCAAACCAAGGGCAAGGGAATTGTTCAGTTTTCACCGGCCTGAAACTTTAAGGGACTGGCAGAAAAAAGATAAATCCCTTCGCAAAAGGTTACATGATTTGCCTGCATTACAAACCGAGGGTTTAAGGGAATGTCAGATTACGGCAATCAATAATCTGGAAGTCTCATTTAAGGCAAACAAACCAAGGGCCTTGATCCAAATGGCCACTGGTTCAGGAAAAACCTTTACTGCCATTACTGCCATTTACCGTTTGCTGAAATTTGCCAAAGCCAAAAGGGTTTTATTTCTTGTGGATACCAGGAACCTTGGAGAACAGGCAGAACAGGAATTCATGTCCTTTGTTCCCAATGATGACAACAGGAA
>CAIYPA010000147.1 GCA_903927965.1 uncultured Bacteroidia bacterium
CCGGCTTCCCACTCCTCTGCGCTGTGTTCCCAGTCGCCATCAAACCACCATAAATCGGGTTTGAACATGGCGTTGATCTCTTTGATCTGTCCCTGACAAAAGGCCCTGAAACGGTTCCAACGGTCATAGTCAGCTTCAAGTTTGTACTTTGAACTGTCTTTAAGGAATCCTGGATAATTGGGGTCGGTCCAGTCGATCAGCGAAAAGTAAGCCCCGCATTTGATGTTCCGTTTGCGCAACTCCTCAAAGAAAGGTTTGATCATATCACGTTTGGCAGGTGTGGCCTTTACAATACTCAGATTGTTCATTTTCGTATCGTACATCGCAACCCCATCGTGGTGTTTGGTCGTAATCACCGAATAGCGTGCCCCACTCTCCTTGATCAGGTCGGCCCAGTAAGCAGGGTCGTACTTCTTCAACGTGAAGCCATTGAGCTGCTTCATGTAATCGGCATGACTGATTTTCTTGTTGTGAAAACTCCACGACTCATCGATGCCATCAACGGCGTATATCCCCGCATGGATAAATATCCCCAGTTTGGCATCGGCAAACCATTGCATCTTTTCCTTCTGCACAGCCTGATCAATTTTGGGCTGTGCATATCCAGGCAAGAATCCTGAAAAGATGAAGACCAATAATAAAACCCTTCTTATCATACTCATTTTCAGTTAATTGATTTTAAAGGATCGAATATTCGAAAATATTGACCCCATTTTGCATAGTGATGACGTTTACAACCAGTAATACGATAACAATCAGGGCGATCACGAAAAACAAAAACCTGAATCCAAATTTTGGCCAACCTCTCCTTTTGCGTTTAAAGGACTGGATAAACAGAAAGGGTAAACTGATGACACAAATGACACAGAATGGAATAATCCCGATGCGGAAAAACCAGATCAAAGGTTTGATCCATCCATTTGCCGGATAAATCCAGACACATTGATCCACAATCGTTTTGTCGTTGCTTTTGGCGACTGCCTTAATCCGGTTGTTCCCTTTTGTCAGCTTCACAGCTTTCCACCTGAATATCTTATCATTGGAAGTCAATGAACCCATTGGTTTCTCATTGACAAATAACTCGACAGATGCAAGATTGGAATAAACTGTCACATCAGCCTCATTGTTTTCGTGGATCTTAAACCGCTTGTCGTTGAGGTGGATCATCGGTTCCGGGTTCCAGTTCACTTTGTAGAGATAAAAGGCGTCCTTTTTCGTCTGCCGGTCATAGGTCACCATCCCTTTGTCGTTCATACCGGCTTCATCGCCTTCGTTGCGGAAATCGGCACTGAAGTCGAACATGTTCCAGACGAAGGTGCCCCAGATAAACGGACGTTCGTTGATAACCTTCCAGCTTTGTTCGTGGTATTGTGCCTGCCACTCCTCAGGATGCCATGGGTGGAACATCGGGAAAGGCCTTACGGGACGGTATTCGTGCTGACGGATGCTTGCACCTGCCCCATATTCGCTGATGGCAATGGGAAGCCTGGGATATTTTTTGTGAAACTGGTCGGCCCATTTCCCCAGATCGTCAGGAGTCCCATAATACCAGCCAAAGTATTTGTTCCAGGCCATTACATCGGTCTGAAAGTTCAATTCGTCTTTATCGGGCAGAAGGGAGGCAGCGGTAACCAACCGGGTCGGATCTTCCTTTTTTGCCAGGGTCACCAGTTCCTTGACCAAAGGTGTCGGGCTTCCAGCTTTTGGATTGCTTAATTCGTTGAAAACACCCCAGAAACAGATCGAAGGGTGGTTGTAGTTTTGGCGGATCAGCTCCTTTAACTGTTGTTTCGCATTCTCGTCGAATTGAGGAGTATTCGAATAACCACCGATCATACTCCCCACAAATGGGATTTCGGCCCAGACCACCATCCCTGCGGAATCGCAAAGCGAATAAAAATAACCCGATTGCTGATAATGGGCAAGACGTAAGGAATTCACACCCATTTCTTTAATTAATTGCATATCCAAACGATGGTCTTCTTCGGTCAAGGCTGATCCCTTTTCTTTCTTGTCCTGGTGCCTGCTAACGCCATGCAAAGCCAAATGATTGTTGTTCAGGAAGAACCCCTTTTCAGGATCGACATTGAAACTTCGCAAGCCGATGGATTGTACCACCTCGTCGATTAATTTAGCCCCTGAAAACAATTGGACTTTTACCTGATACAAATAAGGTGAAGCCGTCCCATTCCACAATTTAGGATTGGCAATTATGATCTTTTGTTGCCCATCGGCATCCTTTCCTGCCGGGATGGTCAAATCTGAATTTTGCCTGACAACCAGGTTCCTTTCCTTGTCGAACATCGAAGTCAAAACGGTAACAACCTCATCTTTGCCGCTTCCATTGCTCAGTTTATCCGTAATTTCAAGAATGGCTTCGGCGTCGGTAATTTTTGCCTGTTTGATGTAAACACCCGGCGATGCATAATCAAGAGGTGTAATACATACCGGTTCCATCACAAGCAGGTGAACCGGACGGTAAATCCCTCCATACTGGTTAAAGTCGCCACCCAAAGGCAAAATATCGTCATGCTTGAGGTTGTCAACTTTAACAACAATAGAATTTTCTTCGCCAACCTTTGCCAAAGTGGTTATTTCATAAACAAATGCCGAATATCCCCCGCGATGCTGGCCAAGATGCACACCATTCAGATAGACATCTGCAACGGTATGGACGCCCTCGAATTTTAGGAACAACCGCTTCCCCAAATATTTTTTGTCGATGTTCAGTTTCTTTGAGTAGGTGCCAACTCCCCGGTAGTATTCGAAACCGGATTGGGCATCCTTGCTATTCCACGTATGGGGAAGGTTGACCAATTCATTGATCGAATCGCCCAAATATGAAAACCCTTTGAAATTCCAGTCATTATTCATGTTCTCGACAAAACGGGGCTGACCCATAACGTGATTGGACAAGCTAAAAACCAGCAGTGTGAAAAACAAGGTTCCAACAATTGTTTTCATTATTTAATGTGTTAAATGTTAATTAGTTGTATGTCGAATAATGAAGTGAAATTATAAAAATTCAATTCAGATTTCCCGGTTCCCTGCGGTTTTTACCTAGGTTCTTTGTCAGGTCATCACCAAGGTCCTCACGGGCATCGGCAGCAATTTTCTCAAGGTCGGCAACAATCTCGGGATAGGTCTCCTTCACATTGTACCGCTCCCCCGGATCGCGCCTAAGGTCATACAATCCGCCATCCGAATTGAAGTTCTCGTTGACCGGTCCGGGCATCCCATCTTTCCCCGGTGCAAAACCTTCGTATGTACGTCCCGGATGGGGGAAAACCAATTTCCAGTTGCCGTTACTGACCGCTTCGAGGCTGTTTTTCCGGTAATAGTAGAGGAAACTTTTACGTGGGTTGGCATCCATATTTCCTTTCATGAGCTCGATGATGTTGACTCCGTCTATCCTGCGTTCTGGAAGCGGGGCACCGGCAATTCCTGCAAGGGTTGGAAGAATGTCAATCCCTGAAACAAGTTTATTGCAAACAATCCCCTCAGGGATCACCCCTTTCCAATACATGAGGCAAGGGACACGCTGTCCACCTTCAAAACTGGTCCCTTTTCCTTCGCGTAATCCACCTGCACTCCCTGCATGGTTGCCATAGTTGAGCCACGGACCATTGTCGGAAGTAAAGATAACAAGTGTGTTGTTTTCAATCTTCATCTCTTCGAGAACATCCATCACCTGTCCAACGCTCCAGTCGATCTCCATCATCACATCGCCATACAAACCTTGCTGCGATTTGCCTTTGAACTTATCGGATACGGCAAGTGGGACATGAGGGAGTGGATGGGCAAGGTAAAGAAAAAACGGGTCCGTTTTGTGCTGCTGAATAAAATGGACTGCCCTTTCGGTAAATTGTGTCGTGAACTGTGAATTGTCGGGATTCGTGGCAACCACTTTGTCCCCTTCGATCAAAGGCAAAGGTGGATAGTAATTTTTGGATGTAGGGTGGTTTGGCGACATATCGTGCGAATAGGGAATCCCAAAATATTCGTCGAACCCATTGTGAGTAGGTAAAAATTGGGTCTGGCAACCAAGGTGCCATTTCCCGAAAGCAGCCGTCGCATACCCTTTTTTCTTGAGAACTTCTGCGATGGTCATCTCTTCACTGTTTATACCAATCTTCGCAGTATGATCGAGTGCCCCGGCAAAGCCAACCCTGTTCGGATAGCATCCTGTAAGCAGACCTGCCCTCGAAGCACTGCATACCGCCTGGGGCGAGTAATAATGGGAGAAAAAGACCCCCTTTTTAGCCATCCTGTCGAGATTGGGTGTGCGGTAACCGGTTGCCCCGGTGATCGTAAGGTCTCCATAACCCATATCATCGAGGTAGATCACGACAAAGTTGACCGGTTTGGCCGGCTGGGCACTGAAAGCTGGAGAGCCGGCACCAAGCGCAGCCAGTGCCGCTGTAAAAGGGAGTATCGGTTGCATATCGTGTAATTTGGTTTTTCAGGGTAAAGCTAGACTTTTAATCCGAGATAAACAAAGAAGTCAGAACACGATTACTGGATTTCAGGATGGGCAAGATTTGATAAGTGCTAGGAGAAAAATTTTGAGTTCGCATATAATGTTTTACTAAGTTGATAACTAATGCTGAAATCGTACAAATCCTGAAATCCTTTTCAGACATATTGAAAATAAATGTGTAAATTAGCATGAATCGTGTAAATCAAGAAATCATTTAATCTTGTTTAAATTTACTATTATGGAAACAAAAATTATTAGGGACGAAAATGCGATCAATGCATTAACTCGCAGGATTATAGGTTGCGCTATGATTGTTCATGGAACTTTAGGGAATGGTTTTCAGGAAGTTATTTATCAAAGGGCGTTGGCAATTGAACTTCAACATGAGGGATTAAGCTACGAAAGGGAAAAGGAGATGCAAATTATGTATCGTGGAGAGAATATTGGTACACGGCGTGTCGATTTTTTTGTTGAAGAACTGGTTATGGTTGAGCTCAAAGCCATTGAGCAGCTTTTGCCTGTCCACAAAGCGCAAGCCATCAATTATTGCGAAGCCTATCACATTGCAGACGGTCTGTTGCTCAATTTTGGAGCAACAAGTTTGGATTTTAAACGGGTGTATAATAAAAATCTTGTCCATCCTTCAATCAAGTAATCATGTTCAGATAATTTGATCATTCCACCCCTTTTACCTTCATCCTGATCCCATAAACCGACTTTGAAGCGGTGATAAAAAGTAGGTGACGATCCTTTCCACCAAAGCAAACATTGGCAGTCCAGTTTTCTGGAATTGGGATATTGATCAGTTTGACACCTGAAGGATCAAAAATCGTAACACCTTTGCCCGAAAGATAGACATTTCCCTTGTTGTCGATGGTCATTCCATCGGAACCAATCCCTGTAAAAAGTGTTTTGTGGGAGAGCGACCCATCTTTTTCAATGGAATACTTCCAGATTTTACCATCCTTAATATCAGATATATACAATAATTTACCATTGGGTGTGCCGATGATCCCGTTGGGCTGTTTCATATCGGTAACCACCCTGACCAACTTCGTGGCTCCCGGTGCCAGATAATAAACATGCTCGCCATCCTGCTCCGATGCTTGATGGTCCCACCAGGAACGCTTGTAAAACGGGTCGGTGAGGTAGATCCCTCCATTGGGTGCAATCCACAAATCGTTGGGACCATTCAGCTTCTTCCCTTCAAAGTCTTTGACCAGCACTGTAACTTTTCCATCGGGGGCAATCGACCACAATTCATCTTTTTCGTCAGAACAACTGATCAGGTTCCCTTTTTTATCAAAATACATTCCGTTGGCACGTCCAAAACTTTCGCCGAACTGTGATAATTTATTTTGGGTTGACCACTTCCATATCCGGTTATTTGGCTGATCGGTAAAGAAAATATTCCCTTTTGCATCGCAGGCTGGTCCTTCTGTAAAACCAAAATCGCCCGCCAATTTTTCGGGTTTTGCACCTTTTGCAATCAGTTTCTCCTCATTCGATTGGGCAAATGTGTCATTTTGAATCATTAACAAAAAAGCCAGGGAGAAAACTATCCGGAATGCAGGAAGGATAGAACGTTGGATAAGGGATAAATCAAAGGTCCTAATTTTTTGTGCCGACATGATATTTGAATTAGTTTGCTTCAAAATTACCCGAATTTATCAATTTTTCATTCAGTTTGAGCGGAATTTTGACAAATGAATTTAACTTTGCATTAAACGCAATGCGTTTGGAATAGTGACCAGATTTTTTTGAATTACTCATTAATAAAATTTATCAGCTATGTCAAAAGAGAAAAGTGCAGTAAAAGAGACAAAAAAAGAGCCCGAAAAAAACCTGAAGGAAAAAAGGGCAGAGAAAAAGGCAAAACGTGATGCAAAAAGGTAAAATTTATTAATGATTACCTTTTGATTTGCTTACTGTGATGTTGCTGGCTATTGGCTTCCGGCAACTGGCTTGAATTGTATTATAAGATTAATTTTTTCTCCGAAATTTTCATCCAAAAACTTTGGGGAAGTTACAGATCCGACAGGTTTCCTAAAACCAGTCGGATCTTATTGTATTTAGGGCAATAGTCCTTCGCCATACCGGAAAACATAGGGTTTCCATCTTCCAAAGTGATAATTCGATTAATTGTCAGTATTTAAGTGAATAGCATTACCTTTGCAGCGAATTAATAGCACAATAAAGTGATTTTTGAGGAATTAAATTTAAACAGTCAGCTGTTAAAGGCATTGGCCGATCTGGAATTTGTCAACCCTACCCCAATACAGGAGAAAGCCTTTCCGGTTGTGATGTCGGGAAAAGATGTGATCGGGATCGCCCAGACCGGAACAGGGAAAACGTTGGCCTATCTGCTCCCCTTGTTAAGGCAGTTCACTTTTTCGAACCAGAAAGATCCGCGCATCCTCATCCTGGTACCAACGCGTGAATTGGTTTTACAGGTTGTTGAAGAGATCCGCAAGCTGACAACTTACATGTCGGTACGTGTTGTTGGAATATATGGCGGCACAAATATCAACAACCAGAAACAGGAGCTCTATGAGGGGCTTGATATTCTGGTAGCCAATCCCGGAAGGCTTGTCGATCTTGCGATGACAGGAATCCTTCGGTTAAAATCAATTCAAAAAATGGTCATCGACGAGGTGGACGAGATGCTCAACCTCGGTTTTCGGACCCAGTTGATCAGCCTTATGGAGATTATCCCACCCAAACGGCAGAACCTTATGTTTAGCGCCACCCTTACCGAAGATGTGGAGCGGTTGATTGCCGACTTCTTTTCAAATACAAGTAAAATTGAGATTGCGCCACAAGGTACACCGATCAAAAAAATTGTCCAATCGGTTTATCTTATACCCAATTACCATACAAAGGTCAATTTACTGGAATTGTTATTGACTGAAAATAAAGACCTTAACAAAGTTCTGGTTTTTGTAAACACAAAAAAGACAGCCGACCGGTTGTACGAGAAAATCAGTGCCACTTTCCCTGAACAAATAGGTGTCCTTCACTCAAATAAATCGCAGAACTTCAGGATCAATGCGTTAAAGAACTTTGAGGAGGGAATTTATCGTGTTTTGGTGACAACCGATATCGTGGCTCGTGGACTTGACATCAACAATGTTTCGCATGTGATCAACCTTGAGATGGCCCAAACACCCGGTGATTATGTCAACAGGAATGGCCGTACCGGAAGGGCTGATAAAGAGGGTGTTGCAATCTCATTTGTCAGTGAATGGGAAAAACAATATCTGATTGAAGCAGAGGAATTTATGAGCATGGTCATCCCTGTTGAACCTCTCCCATCCAATCTTGAAATATCAAATGTTTTTACGGAAGAAGAGAACCCAACCAACCTGTTTGATAAAAATTACCTCAACTCTTCAACGATAAAGGGGTCACAAGGTGCTTTTCATGAGAAAAAGGTGAAGAACCAGAAAGTCAACCTGGGTGGACCCGGACGCAGGAACCCCAAATTTGGAAAACAAAAGGTGCAACCAGTGCCCATTGTAAAACCGCCGAAGTTTAAGTTTTAAGCGTAGGGCAGGGAGCTTGGGGCAGGGATATGAAATAATGAAAGAATGAAGGAATGAAAGAATGGAGATGCAGAAAAACAATCCGTTACACGGAAAAACGCTTGAGATGATACTCAAGGAATTGGTGAACCATTATGGATGGGAAGAGTTGGGCAACAGGATCAGGATCAACTGCTTTATCAGCGATCCCAGTATCCGTTCGAGCCTGAAATTTTTACGCAAAACCCAATGGGCACGGGACAAAGTTGAACAGCTTTATCTTGAGACTTTTGATTTATAGCTCTTTAAATGATCAAGGTACCATTTGGGGTTGCCAATGCGATTGAAAATCGACCTGCGGATATTCCGGTCGTAGATTGCCCGAAAAATGTAATTTACAGAATTGCCAAATCTAAACAAAAGATACAGGAAACCATTTGAGAAATGCGACCACCCGGAATGGTCAATCTTATAGTAAACCCGCCAAAGAAATAGCTTTGTCCGCCAATTTGACTGAAAGGATAATGATCCCGGATGACCAAGAAGTTGATCTGCCAAGGCAAGGTTTACGTTCATCCGATGAAAAGAAACCCCATAAGCTTTCACCGCATCCAGAGGACTTTCTCTTCCTGATAACAACAAAAGGTCATAAATCTGACGAAAAAATACCTTTCCATAATAGTGTCCTTTATCATTGACCTGAACGTTCAAAATATTGAGAACAATTTGATGAAAATCGCTCAAAACAGCAGCTTTACAGGGCATATTCAACATCCTGACGGTTTTAAAAAAGAGCTCAATATCCATAGTTTTAAAAAAGGAGGAAATAAAAACCTGCCGGTGAAGTTCAACTGCCGCCATCTTGTCATTGTTGATAAGCCGAGGGTAATGCCTATTGATTTTCAGGCTATTGGGGTCAAACTTAACAATTGGGACGTATCCTTTTAAGATTAAGATTTCCGCAGCCCTTACCAAATCGTATTCTACCACAAGTATATCAATATCCCCAACCTGCCGTTCACCAATATCGTCATATAAACCATCCAAAAGGTGGCCAACCCCTTTTAAAAATATTGGGATAATCCCATGCTGGTTAAGCAATTCAGTGATCTCATAGGCCTGTTCAATCAGTTGATGGTTGCGTTCGCGGTTCAGCGATGTGAACTCCTCCATGTATTCCACCAAATCGGTTGGCAGTTCCTGTAAAAGTCCGGCCTGCCTCAACTGAACATACAACGCGCTGAAAACGATCTGGTCGGTGCTGACCCACACCACTTGTTCCCAAACTACCGAACCGGAAAGGATCACCTTCCTTACTTCTTCCGTTCGCTCAGGACAATGACCCAAGGATAGGCATTTGCCAATGAAAAACAGTGCTTCTTTATAGGTCATCCCGAAATAGTTTGTCAATCGTCTCCAACATCAATTTGTTGTCCGAATAGGTCAATTGGTAACAGGGAATTTTAAGGAACCAGTCCAAAAAACGGGAAGCATTCTCCTGAATCGGCGAAATCCATGAATCGGGCACCAGAAGCTTAAAAGCAGTATCCTGGGCCATCTCTTGAATTGTCAAACCACTGTTATTCTTGTATTTGACAAAGACAAGTGCTTTGCAGGGATAACTTATTGATTGATTTTCAAACTGATGAAGTGGGGGCAAATACCTGACTGTTTTGTCCAATCCCTGATAATAAAATTCTTTTGCAGATGCCAATTGCGGATAAATGGGAATCAAATAATCAAGCGCATTTTTCTTCACTGAAATGGCAGCAGGAAAAAAGAATACCTCAGAAGAACGCCCATCTACTGGAACGAAATCATCTGCGAGCAGATCAAATCCATTGGCCATTAGTAAAGCCGAAATGGTGCTTTTCCCACTACCGGAACCGCCTAAAAATAACATACATTGGTCCCCCTTGGCCATGGCCGAAGCATGGAAAACGCCCAGCCAATCCTTATCACACTTCCCATAAATCAGGTTGAGCAGTTCCATCGAAAATTTTCCGGTGAAGTAATTTATATTTTCAGGTTTCCATTGCCCAATTACTGTCCCATTTACCCTTAATATCGTTAACTCCTTATCTAGGAAAACCTGAATTTGATGGTCTGCACAACGATTTGTAACTTCCTCAAGATTTGCTATTTTGGGATGGATCAAAAATTCTAACTCCTCAGTTTCGTATTCAACTGAATAGATTGAACCTTTGATCAGATAATTTTTACGTGAAGAAAACTTTTCAGGAATTGTTATTTGGACAGAATGGTCAATGGACTCCAGTTCGAGATTAGGTTTATATTCCTGTATTTCAATAAGATGAGTTATTTCGTCCACAAATTGTGTTGCCCTGGATTTTGGAAGGCCATAAGATTTGCGGCACAGAATTATGGTTTCCTCACGGGTTAGCCCATCGCCAATCATTTTGATAACATCAAATGCCGGTATTTCTACAAGCATATACCGGTTGCTCCGTTCAAGCCATACTATTTTCTTGTGTACAACTGAGCGTTCTAAATAGTTCACAGGGTAATTTTACATTTTTGCAAATAATGTCCGGCTAAAAACTTTTTGCCTGGGCTTCCTTAGGTGACAACAGAATAATGGCGGCTGCAGCCGTAAAAGCAGCATATTTCCCAGCTTTTTTCAGGGCCTCCTTGCGGGAAATATTTATCCTTTTTTTTGCTTCACTTCCTTCTTTCTTCGTTTTCATAACTTCAAATTTATATCCATTCTCCGTTTATAAACTGCTTTGGCAGAAACGCCGATAAAAATAGTTTTTTTACTGATAAAATACGAATAAGGAATATAAATTAATGTTGTCAGATGACATTACCGATAGGGAGTCTCCATTATCTGCTTGAATATAATACAGAAGGGACGCAATTCCTTGCGTCCCTTCGTGTAAAACGATAATTCAATAACCAGCCCCCCTACCATCAGGAGTCGTGCTGTCTGCCTGTGCCTGCTTGGGCGACATCAGGATGATGGCCGCAGCAGCCGTAAACGCCGCATATTTCCCCGCTTTTTTTAGGGCCTCCTTCCGCGTAATGTTTAATTCCTTTTTTACTTCTTTTTCTTCTGTGTTGATTTTCATATCTTTAGTATTTTTTATTATTTATTATTTCCCTTCTTCGGTGGCTGAGCGGAGCCCCGCTCTCTCTGCTTAATTTTCAAATCCAGTCTATTTAAAAATTTAACTCATAGGAACATAAGGTTAACACATAGGCACATAGCTTACTTTTATATCCATTTTCAAATTGACCAATTGACCAATTTTCAAATCATTCTTTATGCTCCTCGCCCCGCGCCTTTACTTCCGTTTCCAACTGAACTTCTTCGTCTCGATTCCCTTTCCCGATTCTACCTTCAACAGATAAACACCTGTGGCACAATTGTTCAGTGCAATTGTGTTTTCAATTTGTGCCGAAAGATCCGATGTGGCGACCAGTTTTCCGTTCATGTCGAAAACCATGGCCTTTGCAGGAAGGTCGAAATTGCCAATGATCCTGACCAAATGTTGTTCGGGGATTGGGATTACCTTAAATTCGTTGAGCAAACTTTCGTCAATTGCAGATACGATTTCGATTGTATGGAGGTAGAACCTTCCTGTCCCGTTGCTTGCAGCTTCCAGCGACACCTTATAAACGCTGTTGGCTTCGTCCAAACATGTGAATGTTGATGTCCCCTTGTCCTCAAGGTAAACCTTGTATCCTGATGGGAGGTTGTCAGCCATGGCCTTAAAGGTAACCGTGGCGCCCTTATCGGCAACAAGACCAACAGGGACCACCATGCTTTCGAGGTTGTTGTTGGGCAATGCCTGAACCGTAAAGTCAACACCATTGTCTTCTATCAACCTGGTAAACAAGCTAAAAGAAGAATCGGTACCATTGAACAAACCTGCATCTTTGCCCGGGTCAAGCCCTTTTGTCGCACCGCCAAAGTATTGGACGGTTGTCCCTAATATCCCGTTGCCGTCATCCACGGTCAATTGAATGGTCGGAATGTCCACAGTGGCAGCCTTGAAAGCTGAAGAAACGTTGGATTTCATGGCAGTGGTAAAACTGATGCTACCGCCACCTGTTTTTGCCTTGACAAAGAACCCCTCGCCGGGGGCCAATTTAAGCCCATCGGCTCCCAAAACAGGGCTATAACCTTTAGCAGCAACATCCCCTATATTTGAAACATAGATGGCCAGGTAACTTGGATCGAGCTGTGTTGTATTTGCCGTATTTGGCTCAATGAATTTTGCGATGTCCAAAGCACTTGGGTATGGGTTGCCGATCAGGTTCCAGCCGTCACCCGTTTTAGTGACCGGAATGTTAATGTTTGCAGCCGCCAGTGTCCCTTTAAAGGTCAGCTTGCCGTTATCGGTAGCAGGCCCACTTCCTGTGCCTGTTCCGGCACCATCTGCACGCATCACCTGAAAACCTTTGGCCGGAGAGCCAAACTGGCCTGTGTTGGCTCCCGCAACTTTGTAATAGTCCCATTTTCCGGTCCCTTCGAGCCAGGGAGCGAGTGCATAATTGGTTGTGTTCCTCGCTATCAGGTTGTTATTGGCAGGAAGGACAAAACTGGCGACCGTTTCACCTGCGGTTGCGGCCGGCGAAATCAAATGCCAAAGATTGCCCGATACATAACGCTCAACAGTCCCCGGGACACCTGCCGTGCCATTGATCAAAGCACCGGTTCCATCGGCAGCAGCAGAAGCGGACTGGACAACCAGGCCTGTAATGCCGGCATTGTTGGTCAATGTCCCGTTTACGGTAAGGGCTTTGCCAGCAGCGATGGTTACGGTTCCACCGGTTTGGATGGTCAGGTCCTTGCAAACCGCCGGGGTGGCAGGCAACTGGCTGACCACCGGAAAATTGGTAATCCCGACACTGGGAACAATTGCATTGTCGGTTGCCGTGGGGACTGCGTTTCCGTTCCAATTTCCGGCAGTATTCCAGTCGGTGCCTTCGGAGCCGTCCCAGGTAAGGGTTGGGATTCCAATACCGGTCAATGCAAAAGTGTATGGATTTTTAGTGGTATCCTGGTTGGCAAACGAGACCGTTGCGGTTTTTGCACCTCCGCTTGTGGGGGCGAAACGGACCGTAAAAGTAGCCGACGAACCGTTGGCAACCGTTGTGGGATTGTCGCCCTGGAAACTGAACAAGCTGGCATCGGTCCCGGTGATCGTGAAATCTCCCAGCGTAGAGGTGGACGTTCCTGTGTTTTCGATCGTAAAAACCACATCGGTATTGGTAGAAGTGGTTTGGCTGCCAAAATCATAAGTTCCTGATTCATCTGCAATTGCTGTTGCGCCTTGTTTGACATCCATTTCGGGGGCAAGCACTATTTCATGAATATAATAAGGATAATTCCTGGTGTTATTGTAGTAGGCGATCCCGACACCCGAAGCCGTATTGACCATCGACGCATATTCGCCTGTCATTCCGGTTGCGTCCAAGGTTACAGGTGTGCCCCAGGCCGATCCTGTGGCATTGCCGGCTTTTGCATATTTTAAAGCCCGGTTGGTAGCATCATAATAAGCAATGGCCGGATTTCCGCCTACGGTTTGCAACGAGTTATATTGCCCCACATAGCCCACAGCATCCACGGTAACGGGCGTGCCCCAAGTGGTCCCATCTGCCTGGCTTGCCATAACAAATTTTAAATCCATAGAACTATCATCATAATAGGCAACGGCCGGATTTCCATTTACAATTTGCATTGAAGTATATGGCCCCACCCAGCTCGTTGCGTCTAATATAACCGGAGTTCCCCAGGTTGCCCCATCGGTACCGGTTGCCCTAACATATTTTAACCTGCCTTGTCCACCAGAAATTACATACGCAATTGCCGGATTTCCGTTCACGATTTGCAGTGAAGGGTATTGCCCCACAGTACCAGTTGCTTCCACCGTAACGGGCGTACCCCAGGTTGTGCCGCCTGCATCGGTTGCCCGAACATATTTTAAATCGTAGTTTGTATTATCGTAATACGCAATTGCGGGGTATCCGGTCACGTTTTGTAATGAAGCGTATTTCCCCACATCGCCTGTTGCATCCACCGTAACGGGGGTTCCCCAGGCTGTGCCCGTGGCATCGGTTGCCCGTACATATTTAAGATCGAGGTTTGTTACATCGTAATAGGCAATGGAAGGGAAACCGTTGATGTTCCGGATGGAAGTGTATTGCCCCACGTCGCCCGTTGCGTCTATCGTAACCGGTGTTCCCCAGGCTGCCCCACTGGAACTTGTGGCCCTGACATATTTCAAATCTTCATTGGCCACATCGTAATAGGCAATGGCAGGGTTGCCGTTTATGATCTCCGATGAAAGATGCTGCCCGGTGTTTTGTTTAATATAACCATCAGCACCCCAGGTTGTTCCATCGGCATCGGTTGCCTTAACATATTTTAAATCCTTGTTTGTGCTATCATAAAATGAAACTGCCGGGGTTCCGTTTACTACTTGAACAGAAGGGAAAGCGTAAACACTACCGTTTTTGTTCAAACCTTTTTGAGAACCCCAGGCTGATCCGTTGGCATTGGTTGCTCTTATATATATTATAGAAGAACCATCATAATAAACAATTGCCGGATAGCCGTTTACAATTTGCAAAGAAGGATTATATAGGTTAAAAGTGCTAGTAGCGACAGCAACTTCCGCACCCCAGGCAGATCCGTTGGCATCGGTGGCCCTTGCATAAAATACATTAAAATTAACTAAACATTTTCTAAAACTTGTACTATAATATGGTCTTAAATAAGCAATAGCGGGATTGCCGTTCACGATTTGCAAGGAAGCATGAGCTCCGTAATTGGGGCAATTGCGACCAGAAGGGTTAGTAGTTATTGTCCCCCATGCTGTCCCGGTGGCATCGGTTGCCCTTGCAAATTTTAATTTTCCGTTTCCAACATCATAATAGGCAATGGCCGGATTGCCGTTTGCAACCTGCATCGAGGCATCTTTCCCCACATTGCCGGTAGCATCCACAGAAACGGGTGTCCCCCAGGCCGTTGCGTTGGCATCGGTTGCCCTTATGTATTTTAAATCGCCGTTTGTAACATCATAATAGGCTATTGCCGGATTGCCGCTTACGATTTGCATGGAGGTGTATTGCCCCACATCGCCGGTCACATCCAACGCAACGGGTGTCCCCCAGGTTGTCCCATCGGCATCGCTGGCGACCGCAAATTTTAAATCCTGATTGGTCACATCGTAATAGGCAATGGCGGGGTAGCCGTTTACAACCAGCAGCGAAGTATATTGCCCCACATTGTCGGCAGCATCAACCGTAACGGGCGTTCCCCAGGCAGTCCCATCGGCATCGGTTGCCCTTACGAATTTTAAATCGCCGTTTGTGGCATCATAATAGGCAATGGCCGGATTGCCGTTAACTACGCACTGCGTGGAGTACTGTCCCAGGTCGCCACCTTCGTCGGTCACAGGTTCTGCCGGCACCGGCGTGCCCCAGGTTTGTCCATTTGCGCTGCCTAAACCAAATGCCACGAACATCAGCGTCATTAGTAAAACCATTTTGAATTGCATTCCCGTTCCCGGAGCTGCAACCTGAAATGGAATTAAATTGTTCTGTTTTTTGGAAATTACATTTTTCATAGAATTATAAATTGAATTGGTAAAATTTTCTGAACCAAAATTTGGGGAAATATTATTTAGCTCCAAATTTTCAGGGGGTACAAAAAGGGTACATTTGGGCACATTTGGGGTACAAAAAGGGTACAAGTCGGGGTGTTTAGTTAAAATTAAGGCCAAGGCCGGTTTAGGGGGAAAATGGCGTCTTTTTTTTCAGATTTTGGAGGATCAACGAAAAGTTTGTTTTTCTGCTTTTTCCATTCAAACGCTAAGGTTTTCTTTGCGGAAGTAGGCTGTTTTTAGGAAATATGGTTTTTAAAACCTTATTTTCTTTATTTCAATCTTAGTAACTAAATATGAGTACTTTGAACATGATCTTATTCCCTTATTGTCAAGCAATTATGCTTACGATCCATCACAGGTTTGGATATATCCGGAGAAGAGCAGACATGTGCGTAATTGGTAAGAGGATGTCCAAAAAGGTAATTTTACCGCAAAGATCGCTAAGGTTTCGCAAAGGTACGCAAAGATAAAATACAGTGATTTAATACTTTGCGTATCTTTGCGTTTTAACTTTGCGTAACTTTGCGGTGAAATTTCTGACTTTTTAGACACCCTCCTACATTTTCAAATTCCATCCATGTCAATCCGTCCGATCCGTGTCATCATGTTCCATTGCCAGTAGCCAGCCGCCAGTTGCTAACCGCCATGTACGATCTGATGATAGAGTTCAGCGTTGGAGGCAAAGGCTGCATCGCTGATTTGTTGTTTGATTGCTTTGATATTTTCGGATTCGCAGGGGATTTCATCTAAAACCTGCAAGACATCGGAAACCTCGTGGACTTCGATATTTTTCAACCGATCGAAAAAAGGTCTTAACAGTGCTTTTTCATCCTGTGTCAATCTAGTTTTTGGGTTATCTTTTGTTCCGGATTGCACTTGCACAGGATTGATATTGCCATTTAAGGTAAAAGTGAAAAGTACACCGTCACCCACATTTTGAGTCCCGATTTTCTGCCCATGCGCTTCGATTGCCATTCTGCAAAAGGTTAAGCCGAGGCCGGTGGAGTGGGAGGAGCCATTGCCTGGTTTCCCGAACTGCCGGTATTTGTCAAAAACATAGGGGATCGCTTCATCAGGAATAGGTTCCCCAAAGTTCTTAATGCCAATGGTTACCTCGTTATCGCACGATTTATGGGCCAAAACATCGATGCTCCGGTTTTGGGGCGAAAACCGGATTGCATTTGCCAACAGGTTGTCAAGCACACGCACAATGACCTCTTTATCAGCAAGTACCAGGTAGTCATCAAAATGAAAGTGCAATTCCAGGTTTTTCTCCTTCAGGCTGACTTCCTGACCTGTCTTTACTTCTTCGAGCATGTTGCGCAGGGAATGGAGTTCTTTGTTGAGCCTGAATTCGGTATTCTCATATTTTTCCACGTCCAGCATGTTCGTGATCAACTGCATCATTTTCCGTGCAGGTTGGTTCATGGCCTGGTTGCCGGGGCTGTGCATGATTTGGCTCAACGGATTTTTCAAATCGTGGACCAAAGCGTGGGTGAGCGATTCTTTAAAGTGGTCCAATTTTTCGAGGCGTTCGTACTGTTCCATGATTTTTCCGGATTGCGCCACTATTTCCTCCTTTTGTTTGAACAGTACCGTTTTTTGATTTAGAATGTAAAGCAATCCAATGATGATAACCATGCAAGCAATTAATAGACAGGCAATCACGATATTCCGCCTGAAAACCTCCGTATTTTTCAAATCGAGCATGGTTTTTTGATACTCGATCTCCTTTTGGTTTTGTTCGGTTTGATATTTCCTGTCGAGTTCCGAAATCTTGTTCCAATTTTCCTGACTAAGCATTTCGGCCCTTGTGCTGGCTTCAATATGCTGATATTCAAGCGCATTTTTGTAATCTTTCTTTTCGATGTAGGATAGGCGCAAAATATTCGCTGCGGTGGATTTATAGATCAGGATATTCAAATCCATAGCCATCTGGTAAGCTTTTAAGCCCATCCCGATTGCATTTTCATATTGTTTCCGATCAAACCAGGTCCGTGCAATGTTGATATAATAGTTTGGAATATCAATTTTGTAATTGATTTTTTCTGCCAGGTCAATTGCTTTGTTAAAATAATCAATTGCTTGATTATCTCTATTATGCTGTCGGTAGTACGCTCCAAGTACATTCAAACAACTCAATTTTGTACGATTGTCGTTTTTAAGATCTGAAATCATTAGTGCCGAATCGGCATAAGTCTTACACAACTTAAAGTAATCATCAGGTGTGCTCTTTTCCAGATCGAATTCGTTTTGAAACGGAATCTTTGTCAACTTGAATTTTGGATGGGTATGCTCGGTAAGTTGATAAAAAGTTGAACTGATATGCTCGTACAATTCAGGGTACTGTTGACTGACTTTGTTCATATGGGCAAAATCTTTCGACATGTACAAATACAATAAACTTTGGTCGAGAAGCCCAATACAACGGTTTAAGTCGCCAATCTGATAAAGAGAGGTTATTTTGCAGGAAATTAAATTGTTTTTTTCAGCAATTTCCAGGGCCTGGAACAGGTATTTATTTGATTCGTCGTATTTTCCGCTGAGTTTTACAATATTGCCCAGATTGATCAGAATTTTACATTGTAAATCGTAATCCTCCACAGGCAATGAAATTTTCTGGATCTGAACAGCACTATTAAATGCGCTATCGATGTTATAATCAATCAGATTGTACGATAAATCGATTAATTGCGGAATGTTGCCGGCTGTTTTGGGGATTTTTTTGAATTCCACCAACAATGAATCGGATTGTGCAGTCAAATGCCCAATCAACACAATTAGTTGAATTACTAGCAAAAGTAAAACTCTGTTCCTGATTCTCATTTGTTAGTTTGAATGATTTCCAATTTCCAATTTCCAATTTCCAATTTCTAATCAATTTCCTTGATAAAATTGTATAGCGAATCATCTGAATTTAAACCAAACTTCTTTTTCAACCGTTGCCTTGCTTTTTTTAACGTGTTGTCATTTTTTTTTGTGATGGCGATCATTTCGTTCGTGGTCATATCCAATTTTAAAAATGCGCACAATTCGGTTTCGTTGTTGCTCAGGCTGGGAAAGCGTTTGTGCAGGTTGGTGAAAAAAGAGGGGTGTACTTTTTCAAAGTGGTTTTCAAATTCTTCCCAATTTAGGGTTGCGGTATTTACTTTCAAGCTGGAAATGATATTTACCAGCTTTTTTTCATCTGCTGTATCCACAAGTTCACCCAGGTTTTGTAACTCTTTGATCAGCAACTCGATATTTTTGTTGTTGTAGATCAGCCTGATTTTCGAGGCTGTCAATGCCCGGTGATCGATTTCCATTTCATGGGTAACCTCTTCGAGTTTGTGTTGAATAATTTCCTTTTCCAGTCTCACTATTTTTTGTTGTTCCAACCGCAACCTGATCATGGAATTTACACGGGCCTCAATTTCAATGGGATCGTAGGGCTTTCTGATAAAGTCGTTCGCGCCAGTTTCAAGGGCAGTCCTCAGATTTTCGACGCTTGTCATTTTACCTGTAGCCACAATGATGGGAATATCTTTGATATCGTCACTAGCCCTGATAATTTTAATGGCCTCCATCCCGTCCATTTCAGGCATATCCCAGTCCATGATGATGGCATCTGGCAGGTGCTTCAATGTTTGCTCAACTGCGCTCTTTCCATTGGATGCGACAAACGCCCTGTAAATTTCAGGGTTCAGTGCCTCAAACAAGTTTTTGATATTCTGAGGTTCGTCGTCAACCAGCAGGACTTTAAATTTATGAGTAGTATCCATTTTGAAACGGTTCTTACATTCCAATTGCGTTAGCTACTACAAAGAAATAACTAAAACATCAAAAAACAAGTAAAAACGATTTCAGAACAAAAAAATAAAACAAAAGTAGTTGGATATATTTCAGACGTTTAGGAGATCCTCCTTCCGGATTTTCAAATTTTTAGATTGCACCATTTCCAAATCATTTCCGGATCATCATTTTTATAGTTTGGGTCGTGCCTTTATCTTTTACATTCAGCATATACAAACCGGATTTAAGGTTAGGGAGGCCAATGATATTAAGGCTACCCGCACCCAAGGTTTTAAAGAGTATTACACGTCCTGATGTATCAAAAAGCGTTGCTTCAGCATTACTTCCCACCTCGCCAATTAGATGGATTTCCTTATTGCCCTTGGCATAGGCAGTCAACTTACCAGGAAGATTATGATCTTCCAATCCGCTGATAATGTCGGAAGTATGAAGGAAGAAACGATCGGAACTGGCTGTATTTGCAGCCAACGCAGCTTTGTATTCATTTTTAGAAAGGTCAGTAAATGTATTCGTTAGCTTATCCTCCAAAATTACCCTGCAACCAGCTTCCAGATTGGCAGTTTCTGCCGTAAATACCACCTCTCCAGCTGTTTTCAAATCAATTCCTACCGGTATTACCAATTTATCGTAATGGTTTGTTGGCAGACACTGTAACTGGAATTCGACACCATTGTCCTCGACAAGTTTTGTGTAAAGTGAAAATGATGGGTCGGCTTTAAAAATTCCGGCATCGTATCCAACATCAAGGCCTTCATGCATACCGCCAATGAATTTTATTTCAGTGGCAACATGGATATCATTTACAGTGGCAACAAGTTTAATGGAGGGATAAGTTGTCAATGCTGACTTAAACGAAGTTGTTGGCTGATGCACCTGCATATCTTTCGTAAAACTTAAGGTCCCGCTGGTCGTCTTCACAAAGAATCCCTGACCCACCTGAGCATATGTCGCACCTGAACTACTATTGACTACAAGATAACTTTTTGCAACATCGTCCCAAAAGTAGGCAGCTGTATAATTGGGATCAATTGTCGGGACCAATCTACCCGAGTTGTAGGTTAAGAAACTGTTTACCCCACTGCTTATCTGAATTGAAGAGGTATAAGGATTTCCAATACAGTTCCAACCTGATGCTACGGATGGCAAAGTTGTTCCGCCGTTCAAGGCACCCTGAAACTTTAGGGTGAGCCCATTGTCCAAAATTGTGCGAACCAGATAACCTTTTCCGGCCCCAAGAAGTGTTGATTGGTTGATGTTGTCTGTAAAATAACTGTTCCAGGCATTTCCTGATGTACTGTAATCCGTCATACCATAGGTATAAGTTGACCCGGGCAATGGAGTGGTTAAAATTGGGATATCCAGATTGTTATTCAGGAAACTCCAGATGGTTTGGTCTGCCGGAACACCGATCAGGTGCCATTTGTCATAGGTCATATCCCGCTCAACAGTTGCTGGGGCAGAGGAACTCCCCCAAATAATTAACGACCCGGTACCGGCGGAGTTGGACCTGATGGTTAACCCATCTATACCCCCGTCGTTAACGACTGTTCCTGAAACCGTGACCTGCTTGTCGGTAGGAATTTCCAGTTTCCTGCCACTGTTGATGGTAAGTGTACTTGATACTGTGGTCAAGGAATTGTTTGTGAAGGTCACACCTGCTGCATTATCAATGGTCAGGTTATAAATTTTATTGTCAAGGAACTCGCTATTCCCAATGGTTTGGGCTGAACCCCCTGCATAAACGAAGGTAGGAGTATGGGTGTTTGCATCCAATTTACCCGAAGTTGCAGTGAGCGTATTCAACAACTTCAAAGTGCCATTTAACGTTACGTTGGCTGAATTGTCCACTTCAAGGTTATAGACCAGATCATTGTAGAATGTAGTGGCTGGAATGGCCTGGGCTGTGGCCCCGCCAAATTTGACAGTAGCGTTTGTTGCAGAAGCGTCAATAAACCCGGAAGTTTTACTGATTGCTCCATTGATACCGAGGATTGGATCGAACAAAGTCAAATTCCCGCTGGTAAGTGTAAGCGCACCGTCAACATTTATGGTTTTGTGCAAATGGACTCCACTTGTATTGCTGATGGTAAGGTTTTTAAAAGCAATCGTTGACAAGTCCGCACCCAAAACTGCCTGCAACTGTGACCCATTCATTGTAATTGTTGTTCCTGTTGTTGGCGTAAAAGTACCTTCATTGTCAAAATCACCGGCAACCGAATGGTCGAAAGCCCCGGTCGCAAAAGTTGAACCGGTTCCGATGATCAACGATCCTCCAATAGTTAAGGCAGCACCCGCTGTTACAGAGGCTGTTCCGGAAGTTGTCAGGTTTCCATGAAGGCTAAGGGGAGCCCAGGGCATTGTTTTCGTTCCACTGCCACTTAAAGTAAGATTGTGATAATGGGGTGATCCATCGGGCAATAATACTGTCTGGTCCCCACCGTTGTACTCTACCGTTGCTCCAAAAACATCGGCGTACCATTTGCCAGCCAATGTTCCGGTTTTGGAAATGGTACCAGCTATTTTCATCACACTGTTTGTTTGGTTGGTGATATCGGCCACATTGTCTGCATCACTGTAAATTTGCACATTGTTAAATCTGGCATTCCCTGAAATCGTCGTATTTTTCCGGTTAAAGATTACAGTACTTGTTCCCGGGTCGTTGCCCAATGAGTTTTGGTCTTCCCAGCCCCCGCTTAAAGTGTTTTGTATTGTTAGTGTATTGTCTCCCATGGTCAAAATGCCGCCATTTTCAATGCTAATTGTATTAATGGTCGTATTTCCCGTTGGTAGTACCGGATCGTTTGGTGTGGTGGCTCCATCCGGTATAATAACATGGCTCAGCTCAGTTGGAATTCCAACACCACCATATGGAAGTGTCCAGTTGGCTGCACTTCCCCAGACACTGGATTCGGATCCATTCCAGGTAAAATAATCCACACCATAATCACGTAATGCAAAGATGGTCCTCCAAGCGTGTGTAACCGGTATTTGGATAAAATAATCGATGGGTACACTTGAAAGCCCGATATAATTATTGGTGTAATCATAATTGGCCCGGCCATGTTCATCGGAAGCATTAGCGCCACCTTCAATATCATAATCCATGGTCGTTAATTTTTGCTCTGAATTTACGTGAAATGGACTATTGCTGCTCGTCAATTCGGATTCCAGATAATGAAAGTTGGCCGTAACAAAGCAATTGCTTCCACCAGTAGGGACAATTTCGTAGGTCCTTCTTACGGCATCATTGATGATATCGTCTGATTTTTTTGTGTTATTAGGCGAGGTCCCTATTGTAATTGTGACTAAAAGGGCAGTTGGCATTGTGCCAGTTGTAAGTGAAACAGTGGTATATTGATGTCCAAATGTATAAGGCGTATTTGCCACAATGGTTGCCCTTTTTACCGTTCCGGTAACATCGCCAATTCCGATTGTGGTAGCGGTAGAGCCCATATTCAACAAATAGGAGCTCAAATAATCTGTAATCGTTGTACCCGGGTAATTGGTATAACTTCGGGTCATTTCCAATAACCCTTTGGTGGCTGAAGGGTTGGAAGCAGCTAAATTCAATATGCCATTTAAAGTGATATCACTTCCTGCTGTAACACCACCTGCCCCGTTAATCGTCATGTTATTCACTGCTGTACCTCCAAAAAAAGTAGCAGGCAAAGCAATGGAAGAAGCATTTGCAAAAACGAAGTTGGCAGAACCATTGCTTGCATCAACCGATCCACCACCACTTGTTGGGGAACTTCCCGAAATGGTGAGGGTATTGGCACCAACAGTCAATGTCCCGGAAGTTAAGGCAAGTGTTCCTGCAACACTTACATCACCCCCTAAAGCGATTCCGCTTGAACGGTTTAAAGTTAAGTTATTCAATGTTAAAGCCGGTAAAGTTGTGCTTGCTGTACCACCGAAGGTGAGGCTTGAAGTTGCTCCACCCGTTAGGGAACCCGAAGTTTTGGTGATTGCCCCATTCAACGTCAAGGTATTTGCCCCGATGGCCAATGCCCCACTTGTTAGAGTAAGAGTCTGTGAAACAATTAAATTGTCATTCAATGTAAGGCCGTAGCTGTTGTTTAAAGTTAGACCGTCAATTGTATTGCTGACAAATGCACCTGTGGGGATGATTTGCGCCGAGGTTCCTGCAAAAACAACCGTAGAAGAAGTGGCTGTTGCATTTATCTGGGCACCATTTGAAAATGTAACGTCTTTGTTTATTGTAAGTTGATGCCCATTGGTAACCAGTTTGTATGTGTTTTGGGCATTGGTGATCGTGCCAACTGTCCTGTTCTGGTCCAATACACAATGGTTAACAGGACTTGCGGCAAAAGTAATATCTGCACCTGCCGGGGGCACTTCGGCTGGAAGCCAATTCGAAGCTGTGTTAAAATCGGTACTTCCTGAACTGCCATACCACACATAACTATTCGACTCCAAAGCACCCATTTTTGGTATTGTTGGTCGGGTGAGGCCTGCATAATCGGTCGTAATTCCTGTACCCGTAATGCCTGGCAGTACAGCAGAAGTAGCATAATTTGACGCGGAAGTGCCACCTGCCGTCGTAAATTGTGGGTCAATATTCAAACTGTGTGCATCACCACCGGTAGCTGTTTTCAATGTTGCAAGTGTTTTGTCTGCACCAACATAGGCCACAGTAACACCTGCCGATCCCGTCCAATAATCATTGTAATCACTAGTCAAGCCTGCATTTCCGACTGCTTTTAAGTAAAAGGCATAATGTTTTCCGGTTCCGCCGTTGCGGGCATTAAAAAACACATTGTTCCTGAAATCGCGAGTAGATGTATTGTATTGGTTATTAAACGCAGCAGTGGTTGAACCACCTGAAGTTACAGTACCTCCGATGTAAATCGAATTAAACAAAATACTTCTGGCCAATGAAGCGTTGCTTTCGTCCCAAATCCCGTTTATAATATAACCACCTGCAATCCCAACTCCCAGATTGACAATGTTGTTCGCACAGGCAAAAGTTCCTCCTGCAAGCTCAATTCCTTCAATATCGGATAAATTATCGGATGAAGCAATTGAAAGGGAGTGGATAAAATTATCGGAAATCGCATGTGTCCCAGCGATTGGTCCGCTGTAATATATCCCACTGACATATACTTTTGCAGTGGCACTTGCGTTTGAAAGATTTGAAACCGTATTCCCTGTAATGGTTTGTGTCGTTCCTGCAGTTGTACTTGATTGGGTGATACCAGTTACGGAAGCTGCTGACCCTCCAGAAGATTGCTTGCTATAAGACTTTAAATCCTTGACAGTGTTGTTCTGAATTGTATTTGTTCCGGCAATCACTGCGATGCCCCTTGTGCGCGACAATGAAATAAGACCGGAGTAGTTATTGGTCAAATTGGCTACTATATTTCCGGTAATGATATTTGTACCGGAAGCCGAATTGCAATACAGACCATAAACATCCTGCTTTAACAGTGATGAATCAGCCGCAGAACTCACCTGAATACTATTGGCGGTGCTGAGGCTTCCAATTAAATTATTGCTAAGTGTAGTTGTTCCGGAATTTCCCCTAACATAAACCGATTCAAATCCATGGGAATAATATTTGGAACCGACCGTTGTGATTGAACCAATGTTGTTCCCTGTGATGTTCACCGTTCCGATACTGTTGTTGATCATTCCGTGCGATGTGGAATAATTATTGGATTGTCCGTCGAATATTACCGATGGTATTGAGGTATAGCCGACGCCTCCGGTAAGACCTGTAAAACCAATTACAACACCACCGCTTATTTCTGCGGTTGCAGTAGCCGAAGTTGTGCTTCCGGATACCGAAAAAGTTACCGTTGGAGCGGTTGTATAACCACTTCCACCGTTAAGTAGTTTAATTGACGAAACAGCTCCTCCAGTCAACGTAGCAGTAGCTACGGCCACAGGTGTTGAGCTGATAATGGACCCAGAACCAGTTGTTGCCCCTATTGTATTACCAGTAACATCAAAATTGCCGGAATAAAGGAAAATGCCATCCCATGGGTTATCTTCAGTACTACTGTAATCCATGTGGGAGATGACATTGTTTGAAATGTTTGTGGCCGTACCAGACCCAGCGTAAGCGTAAATAGCGCAGTAATAGACTGCATAAGGTGCTTTAAAAGACCAGGTTCCTGCGCACGAAGGTGCATTGCCCCCAATATAATTGCCGGTGATTGTATGTTCGTTTGTCGTGCTTATGCGTATCGCATTATAGGATAAAGCATTGGCAGTTGGAACAAATGTTGTGGTCTCATAGATGCTGTTGCCTGAAATTGTAAAACCAACAGAAGCACTGTTGATATTGATCGAGTTTGAACTGACGCTTGTTTGAAAAGTATCGTAAATATTGTTGTTCCGGATAATGCCGCCATTGTTTTCGCGGCCTCCTGTACCTGAAGAAAGGATGGCATTATAGGGTCTGTTGCCACCTGAGCAGGTAAGGTTGCAATTTTCGATGGTGTTGTTATCGTTTCCATTACCGAGGCTACTTCCGCCAAAACTGACGATACCCATTGCCGAACTCGCGGAAGAACCTGTTAAATAGCAATATCTTACAATGTTGTTTTCGGCTGAATTTAAAAAACGGACGGTTGCAGCACCATTTCCGGTACTTGTTCCTATAATGGTCAAACTTTTTGTTGAACCTGTCTGATCGATCCTACCATCAATCGTTACATTGTCAGCTCCATTCAGGTCAATTAAGGCAAAGTTGCCAAAAGTTGGTGCGAGCGTGGTAGCGGTAATGCTAAAAGTGCCTTTGGGATAAATCAGCACAGAAGTGTAGCTTGCCGAGCCTGTTCCGCTTGCGTTAAGTACTGCCGAAGCGGTCTCTGTTGTGCTTCCCGTAATTTGAAGGATAACCTGTCCTTGAACAGCTCCACTGTTAATCGCTGCAAAGGCAAGTTGCAACGTTGAATAATTGGCACCTCCTCCACCAACAGTTTTGGTTGTTTGCCCCTGGGCTATTCCGACCCAAAGCAATAAAACCGTTAAAAAAAGGCGTGATTTCATAATGTATTGATTTATATCTAGTTGTCAATAATTGCAAAAGAAACTATTCATTTGATTTTCATTTGAGTGCCGAAATAGAATCTTAAGAATCACAAAAATACAAAAAAACCAAGGTAAGGATAGATTATATGTAAAATATATTTTGCAGTTGACTACACTTGTCCCTAGATGGATTTAGGGTTCAAAGATGATTTTTTTGGTAAAACATCACAAAAAGGAGAATAAATCAAGATCTTAGGATGGGTTCCATATTGATTTTGGGCCGGTCGAAACATGCGATGTAGCTCTTATACTCACAACCCAATAATTATAATCTATCAACCTCTTCTGAATAGTCGAACTGCAAATCTTCGTGAAGTATCAATATGGCCTTTTTGATCCGTTGAACCTGTCGGAGATACATATTCTTAATTACCAGGTTACTACGAAACGGGCTTTCTTTTTTGAATTTCCTGCAGAAATAGATCAGCAATTCTACTTCCGACCGTTTTTGACCGGAATAACGGATACGCTGATTCGTGTAGTTCAATATTTTTCGCAGGCTTTTCTTCGTCAGATAGGGCGACGACCAGCTCAATTCGCCAAACAGCTGATCGATTTCCAATTTAATTGTACGGATAAATTCCGGTTCGTCATCGGCCTCAAAAAGGAGGTAGGTCAGCAATTCCTTGTTCTCCTTTTTATACTTTGCCAACCGTAGGCACAAATCAGGCAGGTCGTTCAACGGAACATTTTGTAAGCCCCTTTTCAACTCGCTTAAAGAAACCGTTTTCATAGGGCCTATTTGTTTTTCTTCAATGGATCGAGCAGATACTCAAGCCCGTTCAATTTTATCTCATAAATGGTCTGCAATTGGATTCCAAGTGTCCCTTTTGGGAAACCTTTCTGCTCAAACCATTCAAGGTATGAAACAGGAAGATTGCACAACAAATTGCCTTTAAATCGCCCGAATGGCATACGGATTTGAACAAGTTGCAACAATAGATTGGGATCTGGCGCCATCACATGGATTGATTCTAAATTAGATTCAAAAATAGTGCTTTTATCAACAGCCCCAATCTTTTCACCAAAAATGAAGGAAAAATTAAGAAACAATTTTACTTTTACAATGGTTATTGTCTTTATAAAACCAAATTCAAAAAAATCAAAATATAAAACTCAATAGGAATGGCTGATTTATCTACGAATTATTTGGGGCTTCAACTTAAAAATCCGATTGTTGTTGGAAGTAGCGGACTTACAGATTCTGTTGCGAAGATTAAAAATCTTGAAGCAGCAGGTGCCGGGGCAGTAGTGCTGAAATCACTCTTTGAAGAAGAGATCATCATGGAAATGGAAGAAACGATCCATACGATGACCAACCGGCATTTTGTGTTCCCCGAAACTATGGATTATATGCAAACAGTTGTCAAAGAGGATATTCTGACGAATTATCTTGAAATGATTACCGGGGCAAAAAAGGCTGTTCAGATTCCGGTTATTGCAAGCATCAATTGTATCAGTTCCCAAAAATGGACGAGTTTTGCAAAGGAAATTGAAAAAGCAGGAGCCGATGCATTGGAGCTCAACCTGTTTTTTCTACCCTCCGACAATCAAAGGGGCGAGAAAGAGATTATTGAAGCGACTCTTGAAATTATTGCCAAGGTAAAATCGAGCATAAAGATTCCTATTGCTCTCAAAATCAGTCCATATCAAACCAATGTTATTCGTTATGTTGAGCAAATCGATCAAGCCGGAGTTGAAGGAATCGTTCTTTTTAACCGTTCCTGGATGCCGGATATCGATATTCACAATTTTGTGCTCAATTCAGGTTTTGTACTGAGTTCACCTTCCGATCTGGGAAATACTTTGCGTTGGGTCTCCATCATTTCGGGGCGAGTGATCTGCGATGTTGCGGCCTCAACCGGGGTTCACGATACTGCCGCGCTTATCAAGCAGTTACTGGCGGGTGCCCAAATTACTCAGGTGGTCTCTACATTATACCATAACGATCTTACACAAATCAGGAAGATGACCGATGAACTTTCGAAATGGATGGATGAGAATGAATTTGAGACCATTGGTGATTTCAGGGGACGTTTGAGCCGGGCCAACAGTGGGAATCCTGCTGCCTGGGAAAGGGTCCAGTTTATGAAACACTTCCGCAATTTTATTTGAAGATCTCCCCCTTTCTTAAAAGGAGGCAGGGGGGATTTATGTACATCTATCAATATTTCAACATATTACAAAGAATTAATATAAATCCATTCTTGTTCACTTTTCCCAAAATCCCACATCCCGCTTTGAAAAAAAGAGGATGTGGAGATCCTTCAAATTTTACCTATCTATCTCAACACTCTTCCCTACCTATTTTGGTGAATCTATCTAAATTCACCTGTCAAAAATTCATATCCCCCGGTAATCATAATGCCAAAATGTCGGTCGCCAGAATTGGCAGGTATTTTGAGCCAACGGTACCGATAACTGTAGTTTTCTAATTGACTATTGTTACCTGTTGGATCATAAACTAAAAAATCGAAATAATGAACTTTGACAATTTTACAATTAAAGCACAGGAAGCTGTAAATCATTCTGTTAAAATAGCAGAAGGAAACAATCAGCAAGCCATTGAAACAGGCCATCTCCTTAAAGGATTGATGGTCAACGCCGAAAGTGTTACTGGATTCCTGCTCAAAAAACTGGGTGTTAACATTCCCATCTTTACGACAGCACTTGACAAAATTATCCAAAGCTATCCCAAAGTTACAGGCGGGGAGAACTACCTATCCTCGGCTTCAAATTCAGCCATCCAGAGGGCAACCTCGATTTCCCAGAAAATGGGCGATCAGTATGTCTCCGTTGAACACCTTTTGCTTGGACTTTTGGAAGGCAGCGATGCCGTGAGCCGATTGATGAAAGACAGCGGCATGGGACGAAAAGAGTTGGAAGAGGCCATTAAAGCATTGCGAAAGGGCTCAAAGGTTGACAGTCAGACGGCAGAAGATACATTTAATTCATTGAACCGTTATGCCGTAAACCTCAACGAAAGGGCTAGATCAGGGAAACTCGATCCAGTAATTGGCCGCGATGAAGAGATTCGCAGGGTGTTGCAGATCTTGTCGCGCCGTACAAAAAATAATCCCATCCTGATCGGTGAACCGGGAACCGGAAAAACAGCCATTGTTGAAGGTCTGGCACAACGTATCGTGCGCGGTGACGTGCCGGAAAATCTGAAAAACAAACAAGTCTTTTCGCTGGACATGGGGGCGTTGATTGCCGGGGCAAAATACAAGGGTGAATTCGAAGAACGTTTGAAAGCGGTGATCAACGAAGTGATCCAGGCAGAGGGGGACGTGATCCTGTTTATCGACGAAATACATACCCTGGTAGGAGCCGGTAAAAGCGAAGGGGCAATGGATGCCGCCAATATTTTAAAGCCTGCTCTTGCACGTGGAGATTTGAGGGCTGTAGGAGCTACAACATTGAGCGAATACCAGAAATATTTCGAGAAAGATAAAGCTTTGGAACGCCGTTTTCAGTTGGTGATGGTCGATGAACCGGATACATTAAGTGCAATATCGATCCTGCGCGGATTGAAGGAAAGGTACGAGAACCACCACAAAGTGAGGATCAAAGACGATGCGATCATTGCAGCGGTTGAGCTTTCGCAGCGCTACATTACCGAAAGGTTCCTGCCAGACAAAGCGATCGACCTGATGGACGAAGCGGCTGCCAAACTGCGCATGGAGATGGATTCACTTCCTGAAGAACTCGACGAAATTGAACGCAAACTGACCCAGCTTGAGATTGAACGCGCTGCCATTCAACGTGAAAACGATACTTCCAAACTGTCGAAACTTGAAGAGGAGATTGCAAACCTTAAGGACGAGCAGTCGAAATTCAGGGCATCATGGCAAGCTGAAAAAGAATTGATCGAGAACATTCAATATGAGAAACAAGAAATCGAAAACTTGAATGTCCAGGCCGATCAGGCTGAACGTCAGGGTGAATATGGGCTGGTTGCAGAAATCCGTTACGGAAAAATCAAGGATGGGGAAGCTGAAATTGAACGGCTTCACAAAGAACTGATCCAATTGCAGGCTGGGAAATCCCTTATCAAAGAAGAGGTTGATGCAGAGGATATTGCAGATGTTGTTGCACGGTGGACCGGAATCCCTGTGAGGAAGATGCTGCAAAGCGAACGTGAAAAGCTGTTGCATCTCGAAGATGAATTGCACCAACGCGTTATAGGTCAGGATGAGGCCATTGCAGCTGTTGCGGATGCGGTCAGGCGATCGCGTGCCGGATTGCAGGACGACAAACGCCCTATCGGTTCATTTATCTTCCTGGGCACAACAGGTGTAGGCAAGACCGAGCTTGCGAAAGCATTGGCTGAATATCTGTTCGACGATGAAAATATGATGACGCGTATCGATATGTCGGAATATCAGGAGAAATTTTCAGTTACCCGTTTGATCGGTTCGCCTCCCGGATATGTAGGTTACGATGAAGGTGGGCAGCTGACAGAGGCGGTAAGGCGGAAACCTTATTCGGTGGTATTGTTCGACGAAATAGAAAAAGCACACCCCGATGTTTTCAATGTGTTGTTGCAGGTTCTGGATGATGGACGCCTCACCGACAACAAAGGGAGGACTGTCAATTTTAAGAATACAATCATCATCATGACCTCCAACATCGGATCCCAGATTATCAGGGAACGATTCTCACACCTTACAGAGGCTAACAGGTCGAAGGTGATCGAAAACCTGAGAAGCGAACTTTTCGAGTTGCTGAAACAGAGCATCAGGCCAGAATTTTTGAACAGGATTGATGAAGTCATCATGTTTACTCCGTTGACACGTAAAGAGATACACGATATTGTGCGGTTACAGTTTGCTATTGTTGCCGAAAGGTTGAAGAAAAGCGGGTATGAAACGACCATCACGGAAGATGCCATTAACTGGATTGCAGAGGAGGGTTACGATCCTCAATTTGGTGCCCGTCCGGTAAAACGGGTCATGCAGAGGTTCCTTCTGAACGATTTGTCGAAGGATATCCTCGCAGGGAAAGTATCATCCAATCATCCGATTGTTATTGACCTGAAAGATGGGAAATTGGTTTTTGTAAGTGAATAGTAATTAACCTTTTGAGTCCTCTCCGAAAGGCCCTCTTCTGCCACAAAGACACAAGGACACTAAGGCTACACAAAGGATATAGTGCTAATATTTAATTCTTTGTGAAACCTTAGTGCCTTAGATTCTTTGTGGCATTTTTTGTTTATATCTTTTCGGAGTGACACAATACTATTTTCTCGGAGGCCATGCTTTTGCCCTTATTTGGTCAATATCTATTACATGATCTTTCCATATCCCAGCCAATTCGAAAAAATCCCCATTTTTCTTAGGAAATGGTATGAATTTTTCCTCTACCCGATTTGTATCCTCCTCGAATTGAACGGGTTCAATATTTGTAACAAAGTTTAAACTCTTCACAAATTCAATGAAGGATAAACCTTCCTGGGTCTCTTTCACTGTTATTACGTATTGTAACATATTGATAGGAATTATCTGTATTAATCTCGTGTATAATATATCTTAACAAATATACAAAAAGTTCACGATAAAATGCAAGTTCATTCAATTACCTTTGCGCCGCCTTATTAAAGTACAGGATTTTAAAAAAAGTATATCCTTGCTGACTTCTTTAACAGATTAGAGGGGGCAGGGATTAATAAATAATAAATGAAACAATCAAAAATACAGGGGCATGTGGCGATGTTGTTTACTTCGCTCATCTTTGCAGTGAACATCCCCGTTTCAAAGAACCTCATGCCGGGATGGATGTCGCCTATCGGTTTGACCTATTCCCGTTTTGCATTTGCAGCCATTGCATTTTGGACGCTTTCGTTGTTCGTTAAATATGAGAAGGTTACAAGAAAGGATATGGGGATTCTTTTCCTCGGTTCGTTATTGGGGGTTGGGGTCAATCAGGCTGCCTTTATCAACGGACTACAGCTCACTTCATCCACAAATGCCTCCATCGTCATCACAGGTACACCCATCTTGGTGATGATCATCTCATTTTTTATTCTCAAAGAGCCGATTACCTATAAAAAATCGGGCGGTGTATTGCTTGGATTAATAGGGGTATTGACCGTTATTTTGGGCTCGGATATTCCAGGTTCTGGTCGGGAAGCCTCGTTCCTGGGAGATTTATTGTGCCTGTTCAGCAGCCTTTCCTATGCTTTCTTTCTTGTTCTTACCCGTGGTATTTCAAAGCGTTACAGTTCCGTCACGATTATGAAATGGATGTTCCTTTTTTCTTCCTTGCTGTTTTTCCCTTTTGGTTTTAAAGATGTTGTTACTTCCCATCTTTTCGCAACCGGGACTTTGACAGCCTGGAGCAGCTACGCCTATCTCCTGTTTGGTGCCACATTCCTCACCTATCTTTTGATCCCTGTTGCGCAAAGGCAACTCCGGCCAACAACGATTGGGATGTACAATTATTTGCTACCTCTCGTTGCTTCATTTATTGCTGTAATGTGGGGGTTTGACAAGTTCTCCTGGCTGAACCCTTTGGCTGCCGTTCTTATTTTTTCGGGGGTCTATTTTGTAACTACCAGTAAATCGCGTGAAGATGTGGAACGTGAGCGGCTAAAGTTATTGGAAGAGGTAGAATTGGTAAAAAAATAGGTGGATAACCTAAGCTACCCACCTTTTATTTGTGATTGTTTCAGAATCAATAGTGTGAAGGATTTTCATCCTGCCACTCATTAATTCCATCCCGGACTCTGTTCCGGAAGGTGAGTGTATCCGTACAATGGTATGTGAAATTGGTGACCGGATCGGTGTACTTGTACTTCAGGAAGATTTTCCTGTCCTGCAACAATTTAGGCTTGTTGAATACACATGCCCCATCGGATGAAATGACATAAGTGGAACCTGTTACACTGCTGATGGCGACGTCAGTCCCGTTAAGGGTAAGCAACATTTCAGGTTTCCCAGTTACCTGATCCAGAAACCCGGGAGCATTCAGCGAATTTGGAGAATTGGTCGTCAATGTCCAGACCTTAGGCTCTGGCATCGGTACGGCAGTATAATACTTGAGAGTCGTATCGGCCTTTGCAGGTCTGTTAACAAGGGCAGAACCGCCATGCCAGTATTTGCCAAAGAGCATATTGTCATACCTTAATCCGATTACAGCATAACGTTTTGCTGCAAGAATCGTATCAGCATCCGCGGCAGTAATCCGGAATGGCAGCACGTAAGTCGCCACTTTGGTAGCAGGATCGCCAAGAAAAATTGCCGAGTCGGGCTTGATCACAACCGATCCCATATGCTGTCCTGCCTTGATAACCATTGTATTGGCACTACTTATGGTGTAGTAGTTGGACGGCAGTTGAAGGAACGAAGTAACAGTGGAGACCGGATCCTTAATATAACCATTGGCAGCAGTCTTGAAGATCGCAAGCGTCGCAGCCGAAACCAGCGTTCCATCGAACGTAAACGTCACATTTCTATCCCTGGTATTTTCGGTTACTCCACCAAGGGTGGCTCCTACCTCGATTTTCATGCCTTCACCTACGACAAAGGTTCTGACATCCGTCTGGTACGGGAAGTAGATTCCTGATACAATGTAATCCGTAATATAATCCGGGTAGCAAGCAACCATTGCCACCGTGAGAATAATAAAAGTTAAGAACTTCTTCATAATTTTTTTATTTATAAATTTAATTCCATGATTGCCATCCATCATTCTGTACCAGATTACTCATCCTCATGATTTCATTGTAAGGAATGGGATTGTATGGAGATGGGAAGTCACGTTTCTCAACCTCAAAGTTAAGATCATAAGTAAACGTTGGTGTTGCCGAATTCTTCGTGATATTTGCGCCGTGCACGGGTAAATTGATCACCGATTTCCAATTGGCATCCGTAGTCCAGCGGCGAAGATCATAAAACCTAGTTCCTTCGAAACAGGTTTCAATCCTTCGTTCATTTTTGACCAGAGCATCAAATGTAGCCTCGGTTGACTGAGCATCAAGATAAGGATCGACAGCAGGTAAACCGTTCGTATTATCATAGGTTTTCCTGACGCGCAACAGTTTAAGCGCAGCCTTGGGCGTCATTCCGTAAAGAGCGGTGTTTGGATCCTTGGTAACATGGTTGGCTGCTTCGGCAAATGCCAGGATCATGTGGGACCACCTGATCAGGAATTTGGAGTGCGGAGCAGTCGCAGGGCTTGATGCAGTCGGATTCCATCCCATGAAAATGTATTTTTTTATGTGATAGTTGGTACGACTGTTGGTTGTTTTGGTCCCTGCTGCATCTGCACCAATATCCGTCGAAGTTAACCCGGTATTCCAGTTTCCGAAAGTGTACATCACCGCACCGGTATTGTTCAGTTTGGCTTGTGCCTGGTTGTGGAAAATGATGGAATAGAACCTTGGATCCCTTCCGGCATAAGGATTCGCCGGATTGTAAAGACTTAAAGGATCCGTGATCGGGTAACCGTTGGCCATCGGAAACGAATTGACAAGTTCCTGGGTTGCACCGAGTTCCCCAGTTGAACTACCACCGAAACCGCCAGGGTAGAACATTTTTTCCATGCTGGTGTTTCCTGTGTTGTAGCGGGTTGTCATGACGATTTCAGCCGAATTTGGATTGGTCCATACAACTCCGGCAGTTGGGCTGAAACTGTTGGTATTTCCTGCAACAGCATCAGTTGTCATCTTGAAATTGATGACTTTCATGGCATTGGAGGCAGCACTGTCCCAACGGGCTGTAACATTGCCTGGATTAAACCTCGGGCTTGCCCAGGTGAGGTAAGTCAATGCTTTCATTGCTTTGGCAGAAATTCCGTCAAACCGTCCCCAGTATTTTCCGCCGGCATAAACCCTGTCGGCAACAACCGGAACCAGATAATCCCTGTGTGCAATGGGAAGATACTTATAGGCCGAATCGCAATCAGCAATGATCTGTGCAACACACTCATCGTATGTATTTCTGGCCAAATTGACAACATCGTCCGTACCATATACTTCCTTTACAATCGGGAATCCCAACATTTGGCCATTAGCTGCTTTTCCTCCGAACTTCTGGAGAAGATCCAGCTCAAACCAGGCGCGAAGTGCAAATGCCTCACCCTGAAGCCTGTTTCTTACCATATCATTCCATTTGGCGTTGAACACAAACTTTGTATTGTAACCACGCCCGTCCTTAAGGAACAGGTTACAATTCCTGATGGCTTTGTAATTGCGGTCCCAGTAAGTCTGGAATGGATCGAGACTGGTAGGCATGGCATTTAGCGCATACCTCCGTAGAACATGCGTTGAATTGGTAAGTACAGCGTCATCCGTTGCTCCATCAAGATAAGCGCCTTCATTGTCATTGTAGTTTCTGACGTTTGAATTTACCTGGTCATAGCACCACCCGATAAGTCCCTGTACCAACAGTTCATTTTTCCAGAGAAGTTCATCATCGTAGTTTCCATTGGGATAGGGCGTCAGGAAATTCTGACATGAAGCCAGAAAGAATACAATGAGACTAATTCCTATTATTTTTTTCGTCTTCATAATTAGCATAAATTAGAAATTGAATTTTACTCCTGCTGTGACGGTTTTGAATAACGGATAAACCGTTACTCCGGAATTTATGGATTCAGGATCAACATCCTTAATTTTAGAAAAAGTTAATAGGTTTGCTCCCCTGACATATACTTTTATACCGCTGCTACCCATGAACTGAACCATTTTTGCAGGTATGGTGTAAGACAACTCCACATTCTGGATTTTGAAATAATCTCCTTTTTGTAGCCAGAAATTGGATGAAACGAAGTTGTTGTTCACTTTATAATAAGTAAGTCTTGGATAGGCCCCGCCAGCATTGTTAAGCACAAAGTTTGAATAGTTGTAGTCACCCCAGCCGTTCCAGTAATAAGGATTGGTCAGTGCAATGTCATAAAAAGCCCTGCCATTTCCAAGGACAAACAGTTCGAAGCCTTTGTATTTTAATGTAGCATTGATGCCATAATACAAGCGCGGTGAGGAATGGCCAATCATAGACTGGTCATTGTCATCAATTACACCGTCCCCGTTATTGTCAGCATATTTAAGGTCGCCTACGCTCAGAACATTATCATAGATCTGAGGTACCACGAGCGTTTCAGCACTTGTCTGGAACTTTCCAATATAGGTCTGACCGAATATGGCATCAGTGGCTTTGCCTGTTCTGTTCTGATAATCAAACCTGTAATTGGGCTGATCATAGACATTCCTGATTCCCTTGGTTGCAGTTGCATTTACGCCCACAGTATATTTAAACTCTCCGATTTTATCAGAATACTGAAGATCGGCAGTAAATGAATTGTAGGTGCTCCGGGCATAGTTTTGATATGGCCTTCCACCAGAGAGACCTGCAACATATGGAATGATATTGCTCAGCTGAGCAACAACACCATCATTGATCCAGTGCCAGTAAGTAAAATCAAACGATAGCTTATTGTGAAGTAAAACAGCATCAAAACCAATATTCAATTCAGTCCTCTTTTCCCATGACAAATCCTGGTTTCCAACCCTTTGTAGGGAAGTCCTACGCACTCCCGTTTCCTGTGTACTTCCAAACCATTGGTTAGCCGAATAGGGGCCGAAAGCGCTGCCACTGGCATCCTGTGCAAAACGTGTCTCATCATAATGAGGGAAGAGGAAAGTTTCGTTGCCGATGGTGCCGTATTGTGCACGTAATTTAAGGAAATTGATAAAATGTATATTCGTCATGAATGCCTCATCCGACAAAATCCAGTTTGCACCAACTGATGGAAACAAATTGAATCTTTTGGTTTTGGCAAAGCTGGAAGAACCGGAATAATTCAGTACGGCCTGTAATGAATATTTATCCTTGTAAGTATAGGAGGAAGAGGAGACGTAAGTGAGCTGCCTGAAAGGCTCCTCAACGCCATTGATAAACGTTTTACAAAGGTATCCTGTAAGCACGGACTGGATATCGTGTACCCCGAAAGATCTGTCATAGCTGAGTGCCTCATAGACAGAGTAACGTTGGAAGTAATAGTCCATGAGTTTGTTATTACCTGACATCTGAGACAAGGTATGCGATGAAGACCTTATAATCGTATCTTTCGCAGTCTTGGGTGAGATAGAGGGTACATAAGCGATATAGTCGTTATTTTTACCAATCCTGACCAGGTTATGGACATTGATGCCGAGGTAGGTACTCGATTTCAGACCTTTGATGATATTGCCCATATCATAATTCAGCGAAGCATTCACTACACCCGTGCGGCCCCTGTCGGTGTAATACCCCTGGCCGGTAAGATTTCCAATTGGATTGCCCAGCGGGTAACCACTTGCAATTCCATAAGGATTACCACTGGCATAATTAACGAAAGAGTTGTTGATACCGTAATAGGGCACCTTTTCAGCAGTTTGTGTAGCTGCATATACCGGATTTGCGATAGGTGGCAGGAGATTCATGTCGCTAAGGACCGATGGCAATTCAATTAAACTCAAGGTGTTATTTCCTGTTCCCTCATCAGTGTAAGTTGCATAATAACCGTAATTCGGTGAACGTCGGAAAGTTTGGTTTCCATAGAAGCTAAATTTCACATTAAGCTGATCATTGATTTTAACAGTTGCGTTTTGTCGTACGGTAATGTTTGTATAATCAGCTTTAGCACCCATATTGTAGATATCGCCCTCATTTGCAAACCCTAGATAGGAGAAATATTGTACGTTTTCGTTGCCACCCGATGCAGTAAGGTTCACCCTCGACATAGGTTTGATATTCTTCAGCATCATATCCCTGTAGTTGACATTGGGATAACGGAGGCTGTTGGGATCGTTTTTGGCATACTCATCGATTGAAGCCTGAGGGTACAAGGGACTAATACCGCTATTGGTCCTTGCCTGGTTATTCAGGTTGGCATAATCAACACCGGAGGTCCACCCAGGCATCCGGTCTATCGAACTTACACCGTTCTCTACATCAACAGCAAGCATTTTTTCGTTTTTCACGCCATGCTTTGTCGTGATGACAAGGGCACCGCCGTTGGCCTGTGGTCCGAACATTGCCGTTGACAATATTCCTTTCACCCATGTTGCCGATTCAATTTCAGCAGCGTCAAGTGGTGCTTCCTGAAGGTCAACAGGCATTCCGTCCACAATGATCATCGGCATGTTGCTGAATTTATCGGTTGCTCCATAAGCATTGCTAATACCAGTATAGTTTTGAAGCCCTTCGAGCGGACTTAAACCCGGTGAACCATCCTGTTCACGGATATCAAATCCGGAAGTCATTCCTGTGAGCGTATTGCGGATATCAACCGTTGGATATCTTTCAAATCTTGATCCGGCTACAACTACTTCTGGGCCTGTAAGTCTTCGTTTTTTGAGTGAAGTAAATGGCATCTGTACCAGGTCACCAGAAGTCATCTGATATTTGGATTTTGTAAGCTTAACCGTATTATTGGCAACAAGGCTACGTGCGATATTGACAGACGGTTCAAATGGAGGGATGGTCACGGTTACCACATCTTCAGCATATGCTTTAAATTTCACCGAACCAGTCATATCCGTTTCCGTATGAATGATCCCTTCACCAACAACTACATTTGCATTTGGAACAGGTGCATTTGCTTCGTCAACCACTTTAATGGTAATGTCGATCAATTGCCTGACTTTCTTCGCTTTTTGAGGACCCTGAGCTAGTGCTGTTGCGGCAAACATCAGACAGACGAGCAATAATCCGGCAGTTGTAATTTTCTGATAGAATATATTAAGTAATCTCATATACTTTATTTTTAGAAGTAAGGTTACCAAACAGGATTGGGAACAAAATTTTTCATCTTCAATGCATCAGAGTTGTTGAAGGGCAGATAATACATCTGTGGCTTCCAGA
>CAIYPA010000148.1 GCA_903927965.1 uncultured Bacteroidia bacterium
GGTTCCCGACTGGTTTTTTGACCTGAAACCAACCGACACCAACTTGTGCCTTCTCGCCAAAGATCTGGGCAAATGGGACAAAAACAACAAAATGATGGAAGCCAACCACCACTATCTGCATGGTGTCATCCTTCAACCCAACCCGACTAAGAAACTCGTAAAAATTGAAGTCAACAAGGATAAAAAGGGTGTCCTGACATTGTGGGGAGTCACGTTACAACGATAATTCCTACATAATATACTGTATATCATTTAATTATTAAATATGAAAAAGTATTGGTCAAAACAATTCCTGGTTTTGTTGGTTGCGATTGTTTGTGTCAATATCGCACCTGGCCAAATAAAAACCGGCCATTTGGATTGTTCCGCAAAACTTGAGAATAATCTTTTGACACTTGAAAACAACCAGATTTCGCGGGTTTACGACTGGAACGGCGGCAACCTGATCACAAAATCCATTACCGATAAGCTAAGCGGTAAAGTATGGGTCACCAATACAAAGAAGCCAGACCTTTCTTTTCCAGGTGAATCTATCAAAGCTGAGAATGGAACGTTTAATTTCAGGGATGTTCCGGAAACGGCCATTGCACCGCAACATCTGGAAGCGGAGGTCATCTATTCGCTTGGCAAATTGGAAGTGAAACGGATCTTCAAGTTGTACCCAAATTGTCAGGCAATTGCCTGCGACCTTTATTTCAGGGGCGGATCTGCAAATACATGGCTCCAACCCGGTATCAACCTTGCGGATATGGTGAACCTCGAAAAACTCAGTGGCAGCAACGCCGGGAACAACACACCGGTGATCGAGAAACTTGAACTGCCCGGTAAGCATTGGCAAATCAATGCTGTCGAATTTTTCGACGTGACCGACCGGTTCAACAATCTGGTAAAAAGTGTAAATGCAATTTCATACAAACCCAATAATTATCGTGGAAACCTCCTTTTTGCCCACGATATGACCTCCGATAACGGAGTGTTTATTTTGAAAGAGGCACCCACTTCAAATGTGCAGCTGGCCTATCCGGGCAGCGATTTTATTACCGAATATGGTTCATTCAGGGCAGTTGGGGTCGGCATCAATCCTTCTGACCTTGATCCCAAAGAGTGGAAACGTGGATATGGCTTTGTAACAGGTGTTTATTCCGGCACCAAAAATGAAGGATTAAATGCTCTCCGCAATTACCAAAAAAATTTAAGGTTGCTCAAAACCGGAAGGGACGAAATGGTTTTGATGAACACCTGGGGCGACAGGGGACAGGATACCCGTGTTCGTGAAAGTTTTGCCATCGCAGAATTGGAAACAGGTGCCAAACTCGGAATTACCCATTTTCAACTCGACGATGGCTGGCAAACAGGGCGCTCTTCAAATTCGGCTTTCAAGGGTGGCTCGCTCGAAGCTATTTGGAATAATCCCCGTTATTGGGACCCGAATCCCGAAAAATTCCCAAACGGACTTGAACCTGTTGTTAAAAAGGGAAAAGAACAAGGCATCGAAATCTGTCTTTGGTTCAATCCAAGCCGCGACAACAGCAACGAACATTGGGAAAAAGACGCCGATGCACTGATTGGCCTCTACAAAAAATATGGGATACGCACCTTTAAGATCGATGGTGTCAACCTTCCGGATAAAACCGCCGAACTCAATTTCAGGAAATTTCTCGACAAGGTGAGCCTGGAGACGAACAATCAGGTGGTTTTCAACCTTGATGTAACAGCAGGCAGGCGTGGCGGTTACCATTACTTTAACGAATATGGCAACCTGTTTCTTGAGAACCGCTATACCGACTGGCAAAATTATTACCCTTATTCTACACTCCGAAACCTTTGGATGTTGTCGGAATATATCCCAGCCGAGAAACTTCAGATCGAATTCCTCAACAAATGGCGGAACCAGGATAAATATGCGAACGATCCTTTCGGTCCCATGAACTATTCCTTCGAATACCTTTTTGCGATCACCATGGCCGCCCAACCCCTTGCCTGGTTCGAAGGGACAGGATTACCCGCAGATGCCGTAACTACAATTGGCCCGGTCATCAGTAAATACCGCGGGATACAATCCGATCTTCACAGCGGCAATATCTTCCCAATCGGTGAAGAGCCATCGGGCAAAAGCTGGACGGGCTTTCAATCCGTTCAGGAAGGAAAAGGCTATTTTATCGTTTTCCGAGAAGCCAATGACCTTCCCAAGATGGCAATGAAAACCTGGTTAAAAGAGGGAACCCGTGTCAAATGTACACCGATCCTTGGGAATGGCACGGCTTTCTCTGCTAAAGCTGGAACAGAAGGAACCCTCACTTTCGAGTTACCCGAAAAGAACAGTTATGTGCTTTACCATTATTCAATTTATTGACCTGCAAAATAAGATCACGTTATGGAAAGAAGGAAATTTATTAAAGGAACGATAGGATCCGGTTTACTTGTAGCTGGTTCAGGCCTATTAGCCACAGGGGCAATTCTTAAGAGTTCAGGAGCAGCACCTAAAAATGATTATGATCCAAAGGGATTACCAACCTCCATCCTGGGAAAGACAGGCGTTCGTATTCCACGACTCGCATTTGGACTGGGCAGCCGTTTTTGCAATATCACAACCATAGATGAAGCACATCGCATCCTGAATTATGCGCTGGATCATGGTTTGTATTATTGGGACACTGCATGGGCTTATGAAAACGTTAAGCTGGGCATTTCAAGTGAAGAACGCTTGGGTGAAGTTGTTAAAGCCCGGCGAAAGGAGATTTTCCTTTCCACCAAAGTGACCAGCCGGGATCCCAATGAAGCAATGCGTCAGATCGAAACCAGTTTGAAACGTTTGCAGACTGACCACCTTGATATTTTGAAAATTCATGACGTTCAGTCGGTTGCAGATGTTGAAAAAATTAGTGAAAAGGGTAACCTTTTGGATATCCTTGTAAAATTAAAAGCAGAAGGCATAGCGCGATTTATCGGGTTTTCAGGCCACGGCAATGCAGCAGCCATGAAAATGATGGCAGACAAAGGGGTTTTCGACAGTATGCTGATGGCCATGAACCATTATAACAAAGAAACAAATCCGCAACCCCGTCAGGAATTGGTGATACCTGCGGCAAAAGCTCACGGAATGGGGGTCATGCTCATGAAGGTTGTGAGGCCCCGCGAAACCATAAAAACCCTTGATCCCAACGAGTTGGTTAAATATGGATTGTCCCTGAAAGGACCTGATGGAATCATTGTTGGAATGGACAGTATGGATGTCGTAAAAGAGAACATCGAAATCCTCCGGAATTTCAAACCAATGGACGAAAAAAGGATGAATCAGCTCGCTTTGCAACTTACCCCTTTTTACAATCATGAAAACCTCCCCTGGATGAAACCGGGATATTGCGATGGAAACTGGACTTAAGCACCTAAGTAATATTTCAACATATTTCAATCTATATCAACATATTACAATTAAAAATGCAAAACTATCATCTTAACAATCGTCCGAACCGTGAGATTACCTCCGAAGCCGATATTCAGGAAATACTCAAAAACGGCAAATACACGGTCATTTCAATGTGCCGCGACAACGAGCCTTACATTGTTACTTTGAGCTACGGATATGATGAGGGGAGCAGCACCCTCTATTTTCATTGTGCGAAAAAGGGCTTGAAACTGGATTTTCTTGAAGCCAATCCAAACGTTTGTGCAACGGTTATTGAAGATGGCGGATATGTGACCGACCATTGTGAACACAATTTCAGGACAGCTGTTTTTTGGGGAAATATGAGCATTGTGAGCGATTTGGACGAAAAGAGACATGGGCTGGCCATTTTGGTGAAACATCTCGAAAGCAGTCCCAATGCTGTACAAAGGCTGGTGCTAAAATCTGAGGAATACTATTCGAAGATGGAAATCCTTAAACTTGAGATCACACAGATTCATGCAAAAGCAGGCAAATAATCAAATTCTCACACTATGAAAAGTCTGTTTATTAGTTTTTTAGTCATTTTTTCTTTTGCCTTCAGCCTTTTAGCGCAAACCGGTATTGTAAAAGACAACCTTTCGTTGTCCAGTAAAATCCTTAACATGGACCGGAAATTTGCGATCTATCTGCCCCCGGGTTATGGGACTTCCGAAAGAAATTATCCTGTGCTTTATCTGCTCCACGGCTCTGGCGATGACCAGACAGGTTGGATCCAATTTGGTGAAGTATTGCATATTGCGGACAAAGCAATTAACGAAGGTGCTGCTACTCCAATGATCATCGTGATGCCCGATGCGGATACCGGTCAACGGGGTTATTTCAACAGCATTGACGGAAAGTTCAGGTACGAAGATTTTTTCTTTGGCGAATTGATCCCATACATTGAAAAGAACTATCGAGTCCGTTCCGAAAAACGTTACCGTGCAATTGCCGGACTGTCGATGGGTGGGGGCGGGACAATTGTTTATGCTTTGCACCACCCTGAATTGTTTGCGGCTGCCTGTCCGTTGAGTGCCGGAAATGGACTTCAGGACCGTGAAACCACATTTCAAAGGTACAAAACATCCGATCCCAATCTAAGCGATGAAAAATATGAAGCCTATTTTAAGCAGCACAACGGATTTGAACTTGTGAACAGTTTTCCGGCTGATAAAGCGACTTCGACCAGGTGGTATATTGATTGTGGCGACGACGACCCAAGATGTGAGAACAATGCCAAACTTCATACGATGATGAACCAGAAAGGGATACCCAATGAATTCAGGGTCCGTGACGGTGGTCATACCTGGGAATACTGGCGGACTGCGTTGCCACAAGTTCTGACTTTTATCTCACAGAGTTTTCATCAGTTTTAAGGATAAGTCACAAAAGAATATAATTCAATCTAACAGTAAAATATCACATTATGGAAAGAAGAAATTTCATCAAAAGAGCATCGATCGGATCGGCAGCACTTGTTTCCTCCTACAATCTACAGGCTTTTTCTGCTGAAAAGAAATTAAAGGTAGGGTTGATCGGTGCCGGCTGGTATGGCATGGTTGACGCCAAAGCCTCCTTAAAAATTGGCGGTGTGGAACTGGTTGCAATTTGCGATGTGGACAGTGACCATTTGACCACAAGTGCGGATGAACTGGCGAAAATCCAGGGTTTCAGGCCGCAGACTTACAAGAATTATCAGGAATTGCTCGACTTCAAAGGCCTCGAAGCTGTTATTATTGGCACACCGCCTCACTGGCACGCTTTACAGTTTATTGCAGCCTGTGAAAAGGGGTTGGATATCTATTGCGAGAAACCGCTTGCCTATGATATTCAGGAAGGATTGGCGATGGTACATGCCGCAAGGAAAGCCGGGAACATCGTACAGATCGGATTCCAGCGCCGACAGAGCGAATCGTTTAAAAAGGCAAAAGAACTGATTGCGAATGGTACAATAGGGAATGTCCACCAGATCACGGCACAGATCCATTATTCGCCTGGACCACAAGACAATACAATTCAAGCCCCACCTGCATCGCTCGATTGGGAGGAATGGTGCGGTCCGGCACCAAAACTGGAATACCGCCCCAACATTGGCCATAAAGCCTGGAGATTGGAGAAAGAGTATGGAAACGGTCACCTGACTGACTGGGGCATCCACCACATCGACATTATCCGACAGATCATGGGCGAAACGATGCCGGCTGAATTTTATACTCAGGGCGGAATATTTGAATACAAGAACAAAATCACAACTCCCGATACTCTCACGGCAAACATGGCCTTTAAGAAAGCACCAGTTGTTTGGCAACACCGGCTCTGGGGAACAGGTGACCCGACAAAAGCGTTTAACAATGGGATCTTTTTCCACGGAGAAAAGGCCACCCTTTTTGCTGAAGACTCGAAGATCGTTATCTTCCCGGCAGGTAAAGATGGAAAGAAGGAAGAGTTGTCCTTCCAGTCGGAATTGATGCAGGATAAGCATGTGGAGAATTTCCTGAATGCTGTCAAAAACAAAGACAAGGGAATGATCAATTGTACGCCGGAAGATGCTTTCCAATCAACTGCCACGGTTCAGTTGGCTATGATTTCCTATTACACGGGTTCTCTCGTAAAATGGGACCAGTCGATCAATGCGATTGTGAACAATATGCAGGCTTCCAAATTGTTGAGAAGGGAATACAGGGGTAAATACAAGCACCCTTAATTGGAAAGTTTTGAACAATTGAGGCCATAGATGTGTTTAAATAGTAACCACTTTAAATTATTCAATATGAAATCAATACCTCAAAACAAACAATCCAGGCGTGAATTTATCAAGGTATCTGCACTAACAACAGCCGGACTATCGTTGGCTCCCTATCTTGCCAATGCCGAACCGCAAAAGCTCTCCGGAACGTTGATGAAGCGTGATTTCGGCAAGCTTGGCTTTAAAGTAACCACCATGGGACTCGGTGGACAATCATCTATTCAATGGACACCAGAAAATATTGATCCTGTTGCTATTATATTAAAGGCCTATCAATCAGGCATCAACTATTTCGACACTTCCAATGTTTATGGGCCAAGCCAGATGAACTATGGGAAGGCATTCCGTCAGTTGGGGTTGGTTCCGGAGACCCCAAATTATGATGCAGCAAAACGGGAGGCGATTTTTCTTACCTCCAAAACGATGCTCCGCTTTGCAAAAGGTGGCGATGACCGTAAAGATGTGATTGGTAGTTCCAATGGCCCAAAAGGCTCCAAGGCACTCGACGATATACGCCGGACCTTGAGTCAGGTTTTCGGTGATGGGATCGGTACTTATCCCAAAGATGCCTATGTGAACATGGTGCTGATCCATAACCTTACAAAAGTTGGCGAAGTTGATGCCTTGTATGAAGGTTACGACAATACCGACCCAAATGTACCGACAATTGGGGCTTTGGCCGCACTTAGGGATGTCAGGGACGGCACAAACCGCACCGGTCTCAATCCAAAGAATGAAAAGCTGATTCGTCACATTGGTTTCTCGGGCCATACCGATCCTTCCGTCATGATTGAAATGATCCAGAGGGATACTGAAAATATGCTTGAGGGAATGTTGGTCGCAATCAATGCCAACGACAAACTCAATTTCAACATGCAGCACAATGTGATTCCTGTTGCTGCAGCCAAAAATATGGGGATCATTGCCATGAAGGTGTTTGCCGATGGAGCCATGTACACAAAGAAAGCCGAATGGTCGAATAAGCCTGAACATGTTGTGCTTCAGGTTGGTAGTGCAGATGTGCCTGCAAACGAGCTGATACGTTACTCATTGACCACTCCCGGAATTCATACTGCCATTATTGGGATCGGAATGATCAATGACGATCCTTCGAAATGCCAGCTTCATTACAATCTTGGGGCTGCCCAGGTCAAACCCAATGCGATGAACAAGGAGGACCGTGAGAAAATCGAGCTGATCGCCGCAAAGGTGAAGGAAGGCAAAACCAACTATTTTCAGAAACAGGATCCCGGCCTGCAACCCCCACGTGATTTAAAAGTGAACCAGAAAGAATTCGATATAACGGTTACGTGGCACACGGCTTATGCTGGCGACGCCCCATTGGACAGATATGAAGTTTGGTGCAACAACGAAAAGGTGGCCGAAGTGCCTTACAAGCCCCAGACGACAAAGGAACCTTTAAAATATACCACAAAGCTCAGAAGTAAAAACTTCCAGGACTATGTTGTGAAGGTTGTCGATAAAAAGAACAGGGTTGCTGAGACGGCTTCGGTAAGATTGTAAAACATTGAAATATATGTAAATAAATTGAAATATTGGTTTTATGTTGAATTGTTGGCGCAATGACCACTTGCTTTTCAGTGGAGGCAGACTGTTGCGCCAACTGTTTTTGGTACTAGCATTTTATAATTTGGTTCAGAAAAAATATCAACGACCATTTGATTGGGGATTTATTTTGTTTACTTTTGTTACTTAAAGTCAGCACAACAATGGTAAAAAAAGGATTATTAAATCAACTCATTCAAAGTCACGACCTAAAAAGTCTTGAGCGTCATTTGATTTATTCTTTCTTGACGAATAGCAATCTTAATTTTGAGAAAAGTCCTATTCTGTCAAGCTATTTTAAGGACTTTGTACAAAATGTTCAGCTCTTCTTTGATACTTCATCTTTAAATATTTCGAGTATAAAAGAGCTTGAAAACTATTTGGAACTGATTATCCCAATAGAAGATAGAAAGTTTAACGGAGCATTTTTTACACCTGACTATATTATTGACTTTATTGTCAATGAAATAAAACCTAAAGAAAATGAAACTAATCTTGACCCAAGTTGTGGTTGTGGGGCTTTCTTAGTCGGCTTGACAGACTATTACAAACGGAATTTCGATAAACCGATTAAAAAGATAATCAAGGAGAATATTTACGGTTCGGATATTCTTGATTATAACATTCTTAGAGCAAAACTTATATTAACAATTTACGCATTACAAAACGGAGAAATACTTATTGATTCCGATTTCAATTTATTCATTCAGAACAGTTTGCGAACAACCTGGAAATTGCGTTTTGACAATATAGTAGGCAATCCACCTTATGTGAAATTTCAAGATCTTACCGATGAAAACCGAAGATATTTGACCAACCATTGGACGACGGTTGAAGGTGGAACTTTCAATATCTATTTTGCGTTTTTTGAACTTGGTCACAAATTACTAAAACCAACGGGAAAACTTGGATACATAACACCAAATAACTATTTCACTTCCTTAGCCGGAGAATCCTTACGAAAATATTTTCAACATCAAAAATGTGTTACTCGAATTATTGATTTTAGCCACAAAAAAGTTTTTGATGCTCAAACATATACTGCCATTACGTTTTTAAACAAAAAGCAAAATGCTGCAATAACTTACGATAGAATAAAGGAAGGTTATAGCCCTGAATCATTCTTAGCGAATGCAAATGGCTCTCTGAATTATTTAGAAAATTTGAATGTGAAAAAGTGGCGACTTTTGAAGGCAGATGAACAACAAAACATCAAAACAATTGAAACGATTGGCAAGCCAATCGGCAAACTGTTTGACATTTGTGTAGGGATCGCCACCTTAAAGGATGAAATATTTTTCATTGATGGAGTCAAAATAATAGATGGATGTTACATCAAAACAACTGATAATGGGACTTTTGAGATTGAAAAAGAAATTACAAAACCAGTTTATAAAATATCGGATTTCAGGACACAGGAAGAAGTTGAAACCAATACCCGAAAAATCATTTGTCCTTACAATATCAAAAATGGAATTGCAGTAGCAATTCCTGAAGATGATATCAAGAAAAAATTTCCAAAGTGCTATGCTTACTTACTTTCAGAAAAAGAAAATCTCTTAGCAAGAGACAAAGGGAAGGTGACATATGAGCCATTTTTTGTTTGGGGTAGAACACAAGGTTTAACAAGAAAAGGAAAAAAAATTTTAAACCCAACTTTCAGCCAACACCCAAGATTTTTGTTAGTTGAGGAAGAAGAAGGCTTTTTTACAAACGGGTACGGACTCTATTTTCGAGAACATGAAAGTAATAATCTATTTAGTGATTTTATTAATCCAATTTCTCTTTTAGAAAATATAGATGTAGTTCAGAAAATTCTAAACTCCATTGTAATGGATTATTACGTAAGCAGAACAAGTGTTGCCATTGAAGGTGGTTATCCTTGTTATCAGAAAAATTTCATTGAAAAGTTTTCTATACCTGACTTAAAGAAAGAAGAGATTCAAACTATTCGAATGTTAAAAGACCCTCAAGTAGTTGACGATTTTTTGATGCAGATATATCAAGTTAATATTCCTGTTCCAAACCGCCTTTCATATACATCAAGTAAAGTTCTTGTTAATCCGGTATAACTTAAATTATCCATTGATGCTATTGAATTAGTTGGTAATAAATTGTCGTTTAGCAAATCTTGTGTAGTATTATAAATTTTCACGGGAGTTTGAAAAAAATCGGCAACTATAAGAGCAACTCGCTCATATTTAAAATCATCGTCCCTTTGGCTTGCCCTTAGATTTAAAGCAGCAAATCCTTTAATATACTTTTCTATGTAATTTGCGGTTGAAGCGGTAAATGGTTTGTAAACCGGATTTTTTAGAGCGACTTGTCTTGAATCGAGTTCTCTAACAGAAACTAAATACTAATGTTTCGCACATAAAAAAAGTGCTTAAAACATTGTGTTTTAGATAAAAAAAGTA
>CAIYPA010000149.1 GCA_903927965.1 uncultured Bacteroidia bacterium
ACCCAAATATTTCCACCATGTTTTTCGATAAATTCTTTGCAAAGCAATAACCCTAAGCCCGTACTTAATTCACCCTCAGTGCCTTTTCTTCCGGTCCGAACATCGATCCGGAATAAATTACCAACCATTTCGGGACTAATTCCTATGCCTGAATCCTTTATGGATATCTGGAACTGCCCTTCATCGTTTTGATTTGCCGAGATGATGATATTCCCATCTTTGTTTGTGAATTTAATGGCATTCGATAGGAGGTTTCGGATAACTGTCTGAAAAAGATTAATGTCCGCAAAAACCATTTGACTGTCAGAAATTGTATTTAAAATTTCAATTCCTTTCATTCTGGCAGAATCTTGATGCAACCCAATAATTTTATTGATAATAGTTTGTAAATCAAACTTTTCTGGATTGAACTGGACTAACCCTTGCTGCATCCTGGACCAATTTAGCAGATTTTTGAGCAATTGGAATAGTTTTGACGCCGAGCTGTTCAGGTCAAGGGCTATCTTTTGTATTTCGTCTGTCGTTAATGTTGATATTTCCTCTGCCATTATTTGTGTCAGTCCTAAAAAACCATTGAAAGGTCCTCGCAGGTCATGGGCTATGATGGTAAAGAATTTGTCTTTGGCAGCATTAAGTTCCTGAAGCTCCCTTTTTTGTTGCTGAAGAGTGATGTGTGTGGAGACCCTTGCGACAACCTCCTGGGCACGAAAAGGTTTCGAGATATAATCAACTCCTCCTGAATTAAAGGCTTTTACAATATCGACCGTATCGGTTAAAGCACTGATAAAAATGATGGGAATATCCTGCAATTGTTCGTTCTCCTTAAAGCGGCGGCAAACCTCAAATCCATCCATATCAGGCATCATAATGTCCAACAGGATCAGATCCGGCTTCTCTTTTGCGGCTACCTGCAATGCCATTGTACCATTCAGGACTGGCCTGACCTTAAATCCGTTGGATTCAAGAATATCATTAAGGATCACAAGATTGCCAGGTACATCGTCAACAATGAGAATATCGGGGATATTTTCGCGTTGAATGGAAGAATTCTTCATCATTTGACTATTTAATGATTAATATTTTTTGTAAATGGGCATAATCGAAACTTTTTGCCAAAGACATCAGGTGAAGTGCAAGCTGCGAGTTCTCTTTTTCAAAGCTGATGATCAGATTTTTAAGCCGCTGAAAGTCTGCCACAGCCAATGCCTCCTGCATTTTAAGAACAAGGTTTTCAGGAATTTTGGCGATATCTGCGGCAATCGCTGAATCGTCGTACAGGTAACCTTCATATTCTGACTGAATTTCGTCCTCAAAAATATATTGAACGCCAAGGATATTCCCGATGGTTTCCAATAATTCATTCTGATTGAAAGGTTTACGGATAAATGCCTGTATTCCAACTGATTCTATCTTCTTTCGATCTGAATCGACCGAACTGGCGGTCAATGCGACAATGGGTGTCATCTTCCCATTATCCATTGATTTAATCCGGCGTGAGGCTTCGTAGCCATCCATAACAGGCATGCGCAAATCCATTAAAATGAGGTCGGGTCCCCATTCGATAAACTGGTCCAATGCCTCCTTTCCATCTGCAGCAGTATTCGTTTCAAATCCTACCAGTTTGAGCAGATTTACGACCACCTGCAGATTTTCTTTTTTATCATCTGCCACCAGGATACGGTATTGTTTTTGATCGTCCTTCAGGCGCAATACCCTTTTCGACCCACCAGGCTCAGTGACCGAATTTCCCACTTCTTTGATTTCCAATCGAAAAGTAAATAATGACCCTTTTCCGAATTCGCTTTCTACTGTAATGGTCCCACCCATCAATTGGGCCAATTCGCGACTTAAGGCAAGTCCCAAACCAGTACCGCTCCCTTTTTTGATCCCGCTGCTTGTTTGGACAAAGTGTTTAAAGAGGTTGCCCAGTTCATGGTCCGGTATGCCTGGTCCGGTGTCCTGAATTTCGATTATAAGTAGTTTATTATCCATGCCGTTTTTTTCGGCATGTGCACGAATTGCAATGACACCCTTATCGGTAAATTTTACAGCATTTCCGATCAGATTGATCAGTATCTGACGCAATTTACTCTCATCGACATCGATATGTCGGGGGAGGCTATCTGAAGTTTCAAACTTAAACTGAAGGTGTTTTGACCTGACCCGCTCTTTGAAAATCAACTGAATACCCCTTAGAAAATCAGGGAGGTCGATATTGACCGGATTCAGCACAGCATAGCCCGCTTCCACCTTGGAAAGTTCAAGAATGTCGTTGATCAACGTTACAAGATGTTCGCCAGCCCGGACAATAGAATTGAGGTACTCCTTTTGAATTAAGGTAAGTGATTTATCGCGGTTCATCAATTGTGAAAAACCAATGATCGAATTTAAAGGTGTCCGAATTTCGTGGCTCATATTGGCCAGGAACATACTCTTTGCCTGGCTAGCAGATTCTGCTTCCAGTTTGGCTTTTAAAAGTAAAGCTTCCGATTTTTTCTGTTCCGTTATGTCTACAACAATTCCCCTTAATCCGACTGCCCTTTGCTCATTCAATTCCACATTTGAATAGACCAAAGCGGGGAAAGTTGAACCGTCTTTTCTTACCATGGTGTATTCATTACTTTCTGTTTCCAATTGTCCGGATACTTTTTTCCTTATATTTTCGATTGCCTTAATTCTCGATTCCGGGGTGTAGAAATTCAGAGTGCTTAAACCTACAATTGGATAATCTTCTGGATACCCCAGAATTTTAAAAGCCTGATTGTTGACAAAGGTTAAATTCCCATTTATATCGGTTTCAAAAACAATTTGTGGTAACAAATCAGCCATTTCCCTGAATTTAAACTCGCTCTGGCGAAGTGCTTCCTCAACTTGTTTGCGTTCAGTAATATCCTGTCCCTGGGCAATGGTGGCAACAGGTGTTTTTCCATCTGCATCAAAAAGCGTTGCTGAATTCCATAGGACAGTTTTCACTGAAAGATCGGTGTGTTGAATTTGTATTTCAACAGTTTCCCATCGTTCACCGGAAAGGGTCTTCCTGATTAAGTTCATCGACTTTTCTTTCAATTTAACAGGAAACAAGATTTCAAGTGTTTTCCCAAGGACATCTTTTTCAGCGAGGCCGGTTAAACGTTCAAAAGCGTGGTTAAACCGGGTGATACAGAATAGCGGGTCCCACACAATGATAGGTGCATTGGCGTAGTTGATGAGGTTTTCAAGATAAGAATTGCTTTCCCGTAATTCATCCTCCGTTTTTTTCTGTTGTGTGATATCCTGAATGATTCCTATCCCTTTGACAGGTTTTTTTTGCTCGTTAAGAATAAAATGACCCGATGCAAACAAATGCCGAACTTCTCCATCGTGCCTTATAATCCGATACCCGAATGGCCGATTATCCCCCTTTAAAACGCCATTTCGTAAATTTCTAATGTACAATGCTTTATCCTTAGGATGAATAAATTGAAGCAATGAATTGGCATTGTTGTCGATATTTTCAGGATTAATTCCAAAAATCCGATAAAACTCATCGGAATAGCTGATCGTGTTTGATGCAATATCCCACTCCCAACTTCCCACGTGAGCAATATGCTGAGCTGCGTTAAGATTAGCCTGACTTTTTTGAAGAAGTTCCTCTGCTTTCCGGCGTTTTGAAATATCTATAAACGAACAAATCACATGATTTATGGTTTCATCCTTATTTAGCTGAGGTACAGCATCAACCATCAGCCAGATGCGGTCGTTGACCAAAGGTCGATAAACCCCCATAATAACATTGCGATAGGGCAACCGGGTTGCAATAGCCTGGGGAACAGGGTGCGTTTCGCCTGGAAATGGCGAACCATCTTCGTGAATCACATTCCAGTTGGGGTCGAAGGATGTTTTTCCCAGGAGCTGGTCTTCTGTGATCCCAAGAAGTTCAAGTGCCTTGGGATTACTTAATGTAATTTCAGCATGGGGTCCCTGCAAAAGGACACCCACCTGCATATTTGTTACAAGGTTCCTAAATTTATCCTCGCTGACTTTCAATGACTCATCCACCTTTTTACGTTCGGTAATATCGGTAATTGAGCCCGACATCCAAATCGGTTTCCCATGCTCATCCATTTCGGCCAGACCCCTTGTGACAAACCACTTGTAATCATCTTGTTTGGTCCTCATCCGCAACTCTATATTATAGGGTGTCCCCTGATCAAAGTGGGCTTGTTGAGCTGCCTTTACAAGCGGCAAATCATCAGGATGTACCAATGATTCAAAACCATTCAAAGTCTCAGGGATTTCGTCAAAATCGTAGCCAAGCAACTCGTGGTAGCGCGGAGAGTGGTAATCTTCACTTGTCGGAATATTCCATTCCCATATTCCATCAGAGGTTCCCCGCACCACGCGCTCGTACCGCAAATTGTTTTCACGAAGCATCCGTTCATTTTTACGAAGCGCTTCTTCTATTTTTTTCCTTTCCTCAATATTGCGGCTGGTTCCAACAACTTCGATTTCGCCGGTTGGCGCGTATCTGTATTGCGTGGACACTTCAACCCAAATCAGCCTGCCGTCTTTATGGTACTGCTGAATTTCGTTTATTCCACGTTGGGGTATTTCTGGATGTGAGATAAAGTTTTGGATATCATTTGCTAAGGCATCTTTTACCACGACAATAGATTCAGGGGTTAAGGAATCTTCAAGTGACTCATTCATTGCCTCTTCCGGAGTAATCCCTCTTAAATGAAACACTGATGGACTGACATAAGTAAATTTGCCGTACGTTATATTAAAGACCCAGATGACATCGGCTGCATTTTCAGTTAACAGGCGGTATTTTTGTTCGCTTTCGCGGAGATCTTCCTCGAACTGTTTTTTTGCTGTAATATCCCGGATAGAAATCAAGTCAGCTTTAGTTCCTTCGTAATCAATGATTTTTCCAACACTTTCCATCCAAACCCTATTTCCTTTTGAGGTAATGCCACCACTCTGTGCCACTTCGACCCCATTGCCCTGAACGACCTTTGCAAAATCATCGATAGTTTGAGCAACATATTCAGGTGCTATAAAACCAAAAATATTCTTTCCGGTTATGTCAGCCAGATTTTCGTACTCAAACGTTTTCAGAATCGAATTGTTCGCAAATAAGATATTGCCTTCAAGATTGATAATTACGATACCTTCAAATGCATTGTCAACCAAGGCACGATATTTTTGTTCACTTTCCCTGAGGGACAGTTCAGCCTGCTTTAACCCGGTAATGTCGTAGAGGCATAACAACAGGTTCCGTTGGTCATTGCTTTCAATTAGGGCAGTTGAACCAAGCAACGTCACTTTTTTGGCTTCTCCCTTTTTTACCAGCGTTGTTTGGTATTCAACGTTTGCATGGATTGTTCCATTGGTAAGGGTATCCTCCATTGCCAAACTTAAGTTACAAATACTGCATTGTATCCCAAAGCCGCAACCGCGAACATCGTCGGAAGCATTGATGCACCCAAACACGCCACATGCGTGCCCACCTTTTAATTGTTCTTCTGATATTCCTGTTAATGAGGTGAATGCAGGATTTGCAAACAATATGCGCCGGTTTGGATCAACAACACTCATCATTACAGGGGATAGGTCATAAATGGCCTTTAATTCTGCACTTGTCCGTGAAAGGGCATCCTCAGCATTCTTGCGATGTGTAATATCACGTGTCAGACTAATAATATGCCCGGTTCCGTTAATCATAAAGACTTTTGCCGAGACCAAGCCCACACGCTCACTGCCATCCTTGCAACGGAAAACAGTCTCAAAATTATTACAAAACCCATGTTCATTGAGTTCATTGACCATTTTTTGACGTTCGGAGATATCTTTCCAGAGTCCGATGTCATAAATTGATTTTCCAACAGTTTCCTCACTGGTAAAACCGGTAATTGCGGTTAGCCCTTTGTTGATATCGATAATCACACCATCACTAATGCGGCTGATTACTGCAGCATCGGGACTTGTATTAAAAATCAGCTCAAAAAAATCTTTTGTTTCCTCCAGGTCTTTTTCCGTTTCCGGAAAACCTTTTCCCGAAAGAAAATTGGTAAACCCTTCTTTTTTGAGGAACTTCTTTAATTCAAGATTTTCCTTTTTAAGCTCCAGCAATTCATTTATGAGCTCCTCCTTGGTTTTATTGTTGTATTCCATATTATTAATATTCAGTATATCAATGATATAAATATTTTTTTATCAAACGGTCGAGATTCGTTTTCAGGATGGGTTTTGAAATGTAATCATTGCATCCGGCTTCCAGAGCCTTTTCGCGTTCACCTGCAGGGGCATAAGCAGTCTGGGCTATAATCACGACATGCTTATTGAATTGCCTGATTTGCCGGGTTGCTTCATATCCGTCTGTCCCAGGCATTTTTATGTCCATCAAAACCATATCGATATCGGGAATAGTTTTGCAAATTGCTATAGCTTCCATTCCGGTTCCAGCGTTTATTATTTGTGTGCCATACCTTTTCACCATGACCGATAATAGATGTGCAGATGGCAGATCATCATCAACTACCAATATTTTCATCCCCGGCAGTTCTGCTTCATTGAAAATATCCCCTTCATTTGTTAGGGACTTCCCTTGTTCCATCCTTAAAACGTAAGGGAGGGTAAAATAGAACAATGAACCTTTCCCTGGCTGACTTTCGACGCCGATCGTACCCCCAAGCATTTCAACATAGGCTTTTGCGATCGATAAACCTAAACCTGAGCCTTCAAAATGTCTGGTATTGGAAACGTCAACCTGTATAAAACGGTCGAAAATAACAAGGTGCTTGTCGTCGGGGATTCCGATTCCTGTGTCTTTTACATAGAATTCGATTGCTTGTGGTCTTTCTTTGCTGCAATCCTCAATTTGGCATGGCAATCCCTGCTCAATTGAGCCATCCTGCTCATTATAAGTATAGTCTGTTAATTTATATCCAAATTGTATTGACCCTGAACAGGTGAACTTTATCGCATTTTCAACCAGGATTGAAAGTATCGATTTTAATTTTTCGTCATCTGATTCGATAAACCCAATATCCGAAGGCTTATTCACAATGAAATCAAGCCCTTTATTCAGTGCTTCATGTTTATAGTAGTCGAAAACCTGATCGGTCAAAAGGCTTACATTGGTTGTGGAGATTTTCGGCTTCCTTTGGCCCAGTTGAATTTGTGACACTTCTACAATATCGTTGATGGTTTTCATCAGCCTGTCGGCACTTTTGTTGATGATACCAAAATATTCATCCCATTCCTCTTCCTTGAGTTCTTCTTCCTGCATCAATTGAAGGAATCCGAGGATGCCATTAACAGGTGTACGGATTTCGTGCGATAGGTTATTTAGGAATGCAGTTTTAAGATGGTCGCTCTCCTCCGCTTTTTCTTTGGCAATGGTCAAGTCCACAACCATTTTTCTAATTTCAGTGATGTCCTGATGAATGGCCACCTCAACTTTTCCAAACTTTGGATGGTTAAAATAGGTAACTTGTGCATAGCTCCAGAAAAGAGTTCCATCTATGCGGATATTTTGCACTTCACCTTCCCACAAACCTTTGGTATTCAGGCTTTCTAATATTTCGCCCGTAACATCGTTGGGTTCCTTATCTGTCCTGGCATTCAGGGAACTGATGTGCCTACCGCTCAATTCGTTTTCTGGAACACCAAACATTTTGGAAGCAGCACGGTTGCTATAAACGATAATGCCATCGGAACTTCTTGTTAGGATAATCCCCTCGGCCATATGCCCCACGATTTCACCATTGAGCCGCAGCTCTTCTTCTATCTGTTTGCGTAAGGTAATGTCGTTGACGAGAACATGGCGGGCATTCTTACCTTTGCTGATGACTGGTTGGGCGGTCAATTCAACATAAATGAGTTCTCCATTCTTCTTCAGGTGCTTCCATTCACCCGACTGGCTAAAATCATGACTTCCCCTGATCTTTTCGATATGATCAATCAACACCGATACATCTTCTTTGGGCCTGATATCCATGATGGTCATGCTCGAAAATTCCTCCCTGGAATAACCATAGTGATCAATCGCAGCTTTATTTATTTCCAGAAATTTAAGGGTATTCAGGTCGTAAATAAACATAGGTTGAGGGTTATGTTCAAATAAATAACGGTATTTCTCCTCGCTCGACCTGAGGATCCTATTCGATTTCAGTTTATTGTAGAAATAAGAAAGGAGCAGAACCAATATTAGGACCAGTAAGGAGAGGAGTACCTGCATTAAGATCTGCCCATTCTTCTTATCAATCTCAAGTTTTTGGATTCTGATCTGTTTATCTTTTAACTCCCCCTCCTGCTTTTTTTCGATATTCGCAAGTTTAATGCTGTTGTCTTTCGAAAAAACAGAGTCCTTATTTGAGGCATATTGCTTGTAATACTTTAGTGCACTCGACTGATCTCCCAACTTCTCATATACCCTTGAGAGAATGAGCGCATCACCCGATATTTCAGACTGGTCGTTGACCTTATCCAATAAAAAAATAGCATGCTGTAAATTTTCCTTTGCATTGAGAAGGTTGCCCCTTTTATCCAGTGAAAGAAAGTCACATGGTTTGCGATTAACAACACTATCCTCTGATAATTTAAAATAAATCTCCCCTATAAAACCATAGTCCAATGCCAGATCATAAGTTGCTTCTGCATCTTTGCTGACTTTCAACGCTTCGAAACTTAATTCGAGCGCCCGGCAATAATCCCTATTTTTCAAGCCATTATCGGCCATATTGATCAATAAAAGGGCGATCTGCTCTTTGTTGTTGATTTTTCTTGCAATTTCCAAAGCCTTATTATAAAACAGGTCAGATTTTGGAATATCAATAAGGTCAGTATAGACAGAACCAAGATTGTTATAATTTTTAACAAGGTCGAGCTTGCTATTAAGTTCCAGATTTACAAGCACTGACATATTTAAGTATTCAATCGCTTTGGGGAAATTTTTTTGCATCCGGTAAAAATTGCCCAGGTTGTTCGAAAGAAATGCAATCCCTTGTTTATCCCCGATCTCGGTATAAGTCGATAAAGACTTCCCAAAATATTCCAATGCCTGCGGGAAATCGCCCTTTACTGCATAGTTGGTACCAAGATAATTGTATGAAAAAGCAAGACCTGTCTTCCAATTGAGGTTTTGTGCAAGTGAGATGGCCCGATTTGCGTAGTGAATTCCCGAATCAGTATCAAAACGGAAGTATTGAAATGACAATTTCCCCAACAACCTCACTTGGGCAGTATCTTCCACAGAGATATTCAACCTTGTTTTGAGTGAGTCAATCAGTTCAATACCTTGTTTTTGGCCCATGGTATGGACTGAAAGCAAAACCAAAAAAAGGAGAATTGGTTTTTTCATTTTAATCTCAGTTTAATTTAATTGCCTATTTGATGTTCAAAATTAGTCAAATCAACGAAATAGCCAACAAATAGAGCTTTTTCTGGTTATTTAGGATCCACTTTCGATATTAAAAAAACCTGATCCGGTGAACCATTAGTCCACATGGGAAAACTTATTTTTAAATGGTAATTAAATCAGTGAAAATCTGCGGAATCTGCGAAAGATTACTCAAATTTTTCCAACAGAAACCGCTGATCAACGCAGAAATCATTCTATTTTATTGGAACTTATGCTACTTTTGACCGTAGATAAGTTGAATAACAGATAAAAGAATGAAACAAAAAATAACCATTGCAGGATTCATCTTGTTCCTTATTTCAGGAACTCTCCTTTTCTCAGGCTGTAAATCGAATTTAACAGACTCCGGTACAACCGTAAAAGACCAATACCTTGTCAGTTATTCAATGGTCAGGTCGATGACGGCCGCAGAAGTGACGAACCTGTTTAGTCCGGCGCAATCTATCTATCCCGATGTGGCCGATATTTTGCCTGCAGTTAAAACAGGGGCCAAAGTCTTTTCGGTAACCTACAATACTTCCCTTGGGACTAAAAAACTGGTCGCTTCCGGTTTGGTCTGCATCCCCGATGGTGGAGGAACCTATCCCATCCTTAGTTTTCAGAATGGGACAAACACCGTTAATGCAAACGCACCTTCGTTATCGGCAAACAGTTATACAAATCAATTGATCACAGGATTTGCTGCTACAGGATTTGTGACCGTACTGCCCGACTACCTTGGTTTCGGATCGTCAACGGAAGTATTCCACCCCTATCTTATTTTGGATGCGACAGTCAATCCCATTCTGGACCTTTTCAGGGCAGTCAAGGAAATGACTGCAAAAACCGATTTGAAGTTTGGCATTTCCAAGGACTTGTATATCATGGGATATTCCCAGGGTGGTTTGTCAACCCTGCAGTTGGACAAGACCATTGAAACCAGCTACAGTACCGAATTTAACCTGAAAGGTGTTGGCTGTGGTGCCGGTCCTTATAACCTTTCCCAACTAACCCAAATTGTAACTTCAGCAGCAACTTTTCTTCAGCCCTATTACATCGCTTATATCATGAAAGGGTTCAAATCTGTCACGGCAATTGCCAATCCGTACAGCGATATTTTCAACGAACCCTACGCCTCCAGGATCGACGGGCTTTTCAACGGCATCAACAGTGGCGCAGCAATCAACAACCAACTGACCACCAATGTAACGGATCTGTTTACGACTGAATTCCGGACAACCTTTGCAACCAATGCCAAATTCAAAGGGTTGTCGGATGCTTTGGCAGCAAATAGTGTTCCTGCATGGAGGATCAAAACTCCGCTGATCCTTACACATGGGTTGGTTGACACCGATGTTTCGCCCCTCATGTCGCAACAACTTTATGCCGATCTCATCAAGCTCGACCCGGCACTTCCGGTTACCTATGTTCCCATGCCCGGATTTGACCATGGCGGTGCAAGTGCCCCCTCGTTGATCAAATTCGTGAAGCAGTTTCTGATTATCAGGGGAAACTGATCCCGCAAGGCGACTGGCAGCTGGCTACTGGCTGCTGGTGGATAGCTGCTACAATTTACGCAAGCTTCGATTTCGATGGGATCATAGAGCTTCCGAATGTAGTCGTTGGCGCCGATATTCAGTGCAGTGCGCCAATTTTCCACACTTGTCATTTTACCTGTTGCCACAATGATGGGAATATCTTTGATGGGGTTATTTTCCCTGATCAATTTGATGGCCTTCATCCCGTCCATTATTGGCATTATTAATCTTATTATGATTTTGCTTTCCTATGTGCCTATCTGTTTTTTCCTATGTTCCTATGTGTTAGACTTTTAAACACAAAGGCACAATAGACTAAACAATAGGCACATAGTTGGATCAATCAGGAAAAGGATGAAACAAATTTTCGCCCCTAACGTTTTCAAATTGTTGCACTTTCAAATAAAACTACATTCGGTGACAAAAACCTCCTAATGGGTGATCCAATCCAACCAAATAGAGATTCCATTTTCTTGGCAGGTACCCTCCAACTAATTTTGATTTCAAATAAACATTGTAAATCAAAGTTAATACACATGAGATCGAAAGTAAATCAACAGAGTTTTCTATCCGTTTTGATAGCCGTCTTCATCCTTTTGACTGTAAATCTGGCAGGGTGCAAAAAAGATGATAGTTTAACATATACTTCTGATATACAGGTGGTTGCACGTTCTGCCGCCTCAAAGGGCAGTTATCCCATTGTTGGAACCAGTCAAACTGGGTGTTGGGACGACACTGGCAACAAGATCACATCACCAGCATTAGGTGCAGCTTTTTATGGTCAGGATTCCCAGTTTGCACATACAACTCCTGTTTACACCAAAAGCAGTGATGGATTGACGGTTAAAGATGAAGTTACCGGTTTAACCTGGCAGAAAACCTATGAAAAACCAACTTCCGGTGGTATGTATTACTGGGCAGATACTCAGACTGAAGTTGACAATTTGAACCAACAAATCTATGGCGGCTATAACGACTGGCGCGTGCCTACCATCAAGGAGCTATACTCTTTATGGAATGTAAGTGTCGGATGGCCTTATATTGATACAAAATATTTTGACATTAAATATACAGATGAACAAGACCTTAGTCACGCAATATTCTGGAGTAGCGACAAATATACCGGAGTAATGGGCAATGTAAACGGGGAAACGCCCGGAGCAGAACTTGCCTTTGGTGTGAATTTTGGCACCGGACATATTAAATCGTATAGTATCAGCGTAGGCCCAAAACACTTTGTTCGTTGTGTACGCGGCAATCTTTCGTATGGCGTCAATTTATTCCAAAACAACAGCGATGGTACGATTTCCGATTTAGCTACCGGCTTAATGTGGCAACAAACCGACAACGGTTCGGGAATGGATTGGGAACATGCACTGGCATATGCTCAAACGCAGAATAGTGCAAATTATCTGGGGCACAACGATTGGCGGTTACCTAACTCGAAAGAACTTCAAAGTTTGGTCGATTACACGCATTCGCCGTATGCAACTAATCCTGCCAATGTCGGCCCGGCAATAAATGCTCTGTTTAGTTGTACCGGTATTCTAAACGATGGGGGAAAGGCTGACTATCCTTATTATTGGACAAGTACTTCGGCTATGTCATTAGCAAATGGTTCTTATCCTTCTGCATGGTATGTGGCTGTTGGACAAGCAGAAGATGGAAACGGAGAAAACCTTCACGGTGCCGGTGCAGTACGTTTCGACAAGAAGATAGTAGGAACCGGTCAGGGTGAGGAACGGGTAATAAACTATGTGCGACTTGTACGAACAATTAATATGAATTAATACAAAGAAAACAAACATGAAAAAATACACTTTTATTATTGCCCTGTTTGTAACCCAACTCTCTTTTGCCCAAAACAACAAGCAAAATATCAGGGGTGTCATTACCGACAAACTTTCCCTGACAACGCTTCCGGGAGCTGCCGTTCAAATCGTCAATGGTCCCCTAAACAAAGGGACGGTGACCAATGAAAAGGGAAATTATGTATTGACCGATCTGTCACCGGATCGTTATGAACTGAAATTCTCGTTCCTTGGTTACAAAGATGTAGTTGTGCCAAATGTTGTGGTATCGTCCGGTAAGGAGACAATCCTGGATATTGCAATGGAAGAGACTGTTACAAACATCAACGAGGTGGTCGTAACAAGTAATGGCAAGGCTAAGTCAATCAACAACTTAGCTCCCATCAGTGCCAGGACATTTTCTACCGAAGAGGTGAACCGTTATGCCGGTGGGCGGAGCGACCCTGCACGTTTGGCGGCCAATTTTGCAGGTGTAAGCGCCCCCGATGACAGCCGGAACGATATCGTGATCCGTGGCAATTCGCCTGTAGGTGTATTGTGGCGCATCAATGGGATGAACGTGACCAATCCCAACCATTTCGCATCGGTAGGTACTACAGGTGGTGCTGTTAGTGCCCTAAATACCAATTTGTTGAAGAGTTCCGATTTTCTGACATCGGCTTTCCCGGCTGAATATGGCAATGCAACTGCCGGTGTTTTCGATCTCGGTTTTCGAAATGGAAATTCTCAAAAAAGGGAGACGACCTTACAGGCAGGCGTGATCACAGGTCTTGAAGCGACCACAGAGGGGCCGATCAATAAAGAAAAAGGTTCGTCTTATCTGGTGGGTTACCGCTATGCATTGGCAGGAGTTGCCCAGGCAATGGGCGTAGATATTGGGACCACTGCACTGCCCTCTTATCAGGATTTATCTTTTAACGTAAACAGTGGCATTACAAAGTGGGGCAGGTTTACTTTGTTTGGAATTCTGGCAACAAGCAGCATTAGTATTGATGGTGGAAGTACAAGTTCATTGTATGGAGGAGGAAGCGGTCATGATCTGAGCAGTCAGATTGGTATTATCGGGCTAAAGCATTTTATCCAACTCAACAACAAATCGTACTTCAGTTCCAACCTTGGGATCAACTATTCAAAATCCGACCAGACAGATTATGGTTACGACAGGTTGACAAACGCATCCTTCACAAATCAAGAAAACAATGTTGCCAAAACGGGGTATAATTTCTCGACTAGTTTCAATTCAAAAATTAACTCAAAACTGTTTTTAAAAATTGGTTTTCAGGATGAGCTGATCGGGTTGAACCTTTTTTACAGGGAAAAAAAGGATATTCAGTCGGATTGGAAGCAGGTTTGGGATTACAACAGTTACACCAACCTGGCACATGCTTATGCACATGTCAAATATAGTTTTAATGATAAGCTGACCTTAAATGCTGGGTTACATTCACAGCTTTTCTTCCTGAACAATTCTATATCAGTTGAACCACGTTTAGGACTGAAATACGATATCAATGGCAAAAGTTCGCTGAATTTCGGTTATGGGCTTCATTCCCAAATGCAACCGATCAACGTTTACTTCCTGCAAACGCAAAATACCAATGGCTCATACAGTTACAACAACAAGGGTTTGGATTTTACAAAAAGCCATCATTTTGTTTTGGGATACGACCTGCAACCGTTCAAA
>CAIYPA010000150.1 GCA_903927965.1 uncultured Bacteroidia bacterium
CGACAGGGTAAAGAAAGAATTTGCAAATGTCCCTTACCTGAACAGTTCGCTGTTTGAACCTACGGAAATGGAACATTCCTGCTTTTTCATCAGTCAATTAAGTGATGGGAGCCTTTCAATCTTTTCATCGACAGTTATCAAGGACAAACTCGGGAACAAACGCACAGGGCAACTCGAAATTATGGAATATTTTTTTGAGTTCCTGAACGCCTATGATTTTGCGAGCGAGGGGAGCGAAGAAATCCAGGAAGAGAACAAACGGCTCATCAATGCCTCGGTGCTTGGCCTGATCTTTGAAAAGATCAACGGCTACAAGGACGGATCGTTCTTTACCCCCGGTTTTATCACCATGTACATGTGCCGCGAAACTATCCGCCAGGCTGTGGTCCAAAAATTCAACGAGGTAAAAAAATGGGATTGTACCGACCTGGAAGGAGTGTATGACAAAATCGAAGACCGTAAAGAGGCCAATGCCATTGTAAACGGCTTAAAGATCTGCGACCCGGCAGTAGGTTCAGGTCATTTTTTGGTTTCGGCACTCAACGAAATCATCGCAATAAAAAGCCACCTCCGGATATTGCTCGACCGCGAAGGTTTTCGCCTCAAAGAATACAGTGTGGATGTAGAAAACGATGATTTGATCATTACCGATGATGAAGGCAAACTGTTCGATTACAGCCCGAAAAGCAAAGAGGGCCAGCGTGTTCAGGAAACCCTGTTTCATGAAAAGCAGACCATCATCGAAAATTGCCTTTTTGGCGTCGATATCAACCCAAATTCGGTGAAGATCTGTCGGCTTCGCCTTTGGATCGAACTGTTGAAAAATGCCTATTACCGTCCGACTGGTGAACTGGAAACGCTCCCTAATATTGACATCAACATCAAGTGCGGCAATTCGTTGATCAGCCGCTTTGCCCTTGATTCGGATATAAAAAAGGCTTTGAAAAAAAGCAAATGGAGCATCGACAGTTACCGTTTAGCCGTTATGACCTACCGGAACTCCCAAAGCAAGGAGGAGAAGCGGGCCATGGAACGGATGATCAACTCAATAAAAAACGACTTTGAAAGTGAAATTGCGGCCAACGATAAGCGGCTTTTAAAGCTTAATAAGGTAAAAGGTGAACTTTTTGCTTTAACGACCCAAACAAGCTTGTTTGAAAAGACCAAAAACGAAAAAACAATTTGGAACAGACAGGTCAAGGAACTCACAGATACCATGACCTACCTTGAAACTGAAATTGAGGAGATCCGCAGCAATAAAATTTACGAGAATGCTTTTGAGTGGCGGTTTGAATTTCCTGAAGTCTTGAATGTTGAAGGTGATTTTATTGGGTTTGACGTGATCATTGGGAATCCCCCATACATCCGACAGGAAGAACTTACAAATATTAAAACCCACCTTCAATCAAATTACGAAACGTTTGTGGGAACAGCCGATTTGTACGTCTATTTTGTTGAACGTGGTATGAATTTGCTTAAAAATAAAGGGTCATTCATCTATATTTTGCCCAATAAATGGATGCGTGCAGGATATGGTAGTAAATTAAGAAATTGGGTCAAGCAATTCACAATCAATTCGATAGTTGATTTTGGTGATTTACCGGTGTTCGATGAAGCCACTACTTATCCTTGTTTATGTGCAATAAAAAAGACAAAATCCGATTCGAACTCTCTTAGTGCAGCCATTGCTAACACACTTACCTTTCCAAATGGGATAGACATGTATATCAATGAGATAAAGTTTGAGGTAAACCAGGGGCAATTGCTGGACAGTGGTTGGCTTTTGGTAAATGAAACAGTTCAAAACCTGGTACAGAAGATAAAAGCTGTTGGCAAACCACTTAGCGAATATGTCGAAGGGAAAATATTTTATGGAATTAAAACAGGTTATAATGAAGCTTTTGTAATTGATGAACTGACTAAAAACAAGCTTATTGGAGAAGATTCCAAAAGTAAGGAGCTTATCAAACCCTTTCTTGCAGGTAAAGAAATAAAACGGTACTGCCAACCTGAAAATAAAAACTGGTTGATTATGATACCGAAAGGATTTACGATTAAAAAAAACTTGCCAGAAAACGATCCTAACCATCTTGCTGAACCGGTACCAAGATACGGTTTTCTGTCCGACAAGTTCGCATGGCATTGGTTTAGTGAGAATTATCCAGCCATAGCAAATCATCTATTACCCTTCAAGCAAAAAGCTGAAATACGTACCGATAAAGGTGATTTCTGGTGGGAATTACGTGCCTGCGATTATTATGGCGAATTTGAAAAGCAAAAAATTATTTATCCAAATATTTGTAAACAACCCGAATTTATATTCGATAAAAGCAATGTCTATACCAACCAGAAATGTTTTATAATAGCAAGCTCGGATTTATATCTACTTGGTATATTGAATAGTAGGCTGATATTTTATTTATTTAAGAATGTATTGCCAAAACTACGGGGTGACTTTTATGAACCCAGTTATGTTTATCTCAAAGATTTCCCAATTGCAGAAGCTGAAAATGAAAGAAAAGAAAAAATCATTTCGATTGTATCAGAGGTTATAGCCAACAAAGAACAGGAAACGAAGAAAGATACAACACTTCTTGAATCCAAAATCGACCAACTTGTTTACCAGCTTTACGGCTTAACGGAAGAAGAAATAAAGATTGTGGAAAACTCCTAAGCTTTTATAGATTAAGGGACAAAAAGTGGATCTGTCCTTTTATCCCAGGTTATGGGGAATTTTCCATAACCTGGGAGGAAGAAATAGAAGTTATTTGTAAATCGGACCATAAGTGGCACAGGCACGGTAATCGGCGCCTTCCTTATTTGAGCCAAAGGCAGACCACACACTTGGCCTGAATATCTTTTCTTCAGCAACGTTGTGCATATTTACCGGTATCCTCAGGATCGAAGCGAGCGTGATCAGGTCGGCACCAATGTGGCCATAGGAAATCGCTCCATGATTGGCTCCCCAGTTGGCCATTACACTGTAAACATCCTTGAAAGCATCGGAACTGTCGAGGCGTGGCACAAACCAGGTTGTCGGCCATGTCGGATTGGTGCGGACATCCAAAGTTGTGTGGACATCTTCAGGCAATTCAACGGTCCAACCTTCGGCAATCTGGAGAACCGGACCAAGACCTTTAATCAGGTTTACACGCGACATTGTTACCGGCATTTGACCGGCTGTTTTGAACAACGAAGAATAACCACCACCACGGAAATAACCCAAATCGGCAGGGCACCAGCTTGTATTGGCCAGACAATCGGCAGCTTCCTGTTCGCTGATTTCATAGAATGGTTTCATAACAGGATTTCCTTCTGCATCAATCTGGCGGGCTGTGGCATCAAGGGTTGTCGAACCCGAATTGATCAGGTGGATGATCCCATCCTTTGCGAGGCCAGTCAGCTCAATTCCGGTTACCCTTTTAACAGCTTCCGGGCTCCAGTAAGTACGCACGTCGGAGAAAATTTGAGCCGTGTTGGTGAGCAAATGTCCAAACAACATAGCTACGCCGTTTAAACTATCATTCTCAGTAGCAAATACATACGCTTCCCTGATCCCGTTCCAGTCGAACGAAGAGTTCAGGATTGCTTCGGTAAAGTCGGCATTGGGATAGTAATCGGTCCATTGGCGCTGTCCCTGGAAACCACCTACGATGGCGTTGTGCCCTTTTGCCTCTTCGCCGAAACCAAGTTCCTTCAACCGTGGATTGCCAACCATCAGATCGCGGCAAATCAAAGTCATCTTGATCACAATTTCCCATTCCCAATCTTTGCGGGCACGGTCCGATTGTTTTGAAGGTTCATTCCAATCTTCACCTTCCTTGCAATTTTCTTTCGACCACGCCAATGCCTTTGCATATTCCTCAGGATCGAAAATGCCCTGATCTATACGGCGTTTTACTTCGACCGAATCAACGAATTCGGTCCGCATCCCAAGATATTCCTGGAAAAAGTCGGGGTTTACCATCGAACCGGCAATGCCCATGGAGGTGTAACCAATTGACAGATAGGATTTATTTTTCATCCGTGCGGAAGCCAATGCCGCTTTTGCAAAGCGGAGGATTTTGGTTTTGACATCTTCAGGAATGGTCATGTCGCCAGCATCCTGAACATCGCGGCCATAAATCCCAAATGCAGGAAGTCCTTTTTGAGCATAACCTGCCAATGCGGCAGCGAGGTAAACTGCTCCCGGACGTTCTGTCCCATTGAACCCCCAGACTGCCTTAGGAAGCAAAGGATCGCTGTCCATCACTTCGGTCCCATAGCACCAGCAAGGGGTAACTGTCAATGAAACACCCACATCTTCACGACTGAACTTATCGGCACAAGCGGCAGCATCGGCAACACCACCAATGGTCGTATCAGCAATTACACACTCCACTTTTTCACCACCTGGAAAACGCAGGTTGGCCTCAATCAAAGCGGCTGCTGCTTTTGCCATATTCATGGTTTGCTCTTCGAGCGATTCCCTTACGCCCCTTTCGCGTCCGTCAATTACCGGACGGATCCCAATTTTGGGTAACTTTCCAATCAACATGTTTGCCATTGTTAAAGATTTAAATTTAAAAGGATGAATAAAATATGAATTAACTACTTGAATTCCTGATGTTTAAAAAATGACTTAAGTCGTATTTGATTATTTTGGTAGGATCACTGATCAGATCGGTCAATACATTGACCGACTTTGTCCCGATTTCTGCAAGGGGCTGTTCCACAATGGTTATGGGGGCATAGAAGAAATCGAACGCTTCATTACCGTCATAACCCACGATTCCCATCTGATCGGGTACCTTGATCCCTTTCTTGTTGATAAAATTCAATCCTGCCGTTGTCAATGAGTTGGTTGCAAAAAGAAGGGCTTCGATTTCTTTGTTGTCGTCAAGAAATTGTTCGATCGTTTTTTCGGTTTGGATCCTTGTAAAATGGTAAGGTATTTCAATGACCTTGATGTATTCTGATAAATTCGCGGTTTCCATGGCTTTGCGGTATCCTCCGATCCTTTCACGCATATGGATCATCCCCGATTGGTAGGCGATCATGCCGATCTGCTGAAACCCCTTTTTAATCAAATGTCCGACAGCCTCGTAAGATGCCTGGTAGTTGTTCAGGCAAACATGCGATACATTCAATTCCGGGAAGTAACGGTCCATTAAGACGATTGGCATACCCCGTTTTTGTAAATTGGCGATCTGGTTGCATGTTCCATCTGCAGGTACGATGATCAAACCGTCAACCTGCCTGTGGCTTAACGTATTGATCAACGAGTTCTGTTTGTTGGCATCTTCATCCGAACTTCCGAGGATCAGGGTATAGCCACTTTTTGCCGCTTCGTCTTCGATCACACGGGCCAATTGTCCGAAAAATGGGATCGCAATATCTGCGACGATCAGCCCGATTGTTTTGGTCGATCCGTTGCGCAAACTCCTTGCAATCTGATTGGGCTGATAGTTTAACTCGATAGCTGCTTCCCTGATTTTCTTAACAAGTTCATTGCCAACGCGTTTTTCTTTTTCTTTACCGTTCAGCACATAAGATACCAAAGCCGTCGAAACCCCGACTTTTGTTGCAATATCTTTGATCCTGACGCGGTTGCCCATTGTGAATTGTTTGGAATATTGTATGGATTCTATTTCGCTTAAACGATTAAGCAAATTAACTGAATTTTATTTAGTATTCCAATAACCGGGAAATGTTTTTAAGCAGGAATTTTCAAGATGATTGATTGTGGCCGGTTTGAATGGTGACATCCTGTCATTGTTTTTTTCTATTTCGGAAGCAGCAAATAAACTTTAGAAAGCAGTGTCCCGGTGACTTGGAGCACTACCCAAACGAAGATTGACGACTTTCCAGTCACCTGGACACTAAAGAAAAAAAATCATATTGTGTCAACCACCCAGGTTACACCAAATGGATTATACAACACTATTCGATTGCAACCTTGGGTATTGTGTCAACCACCCCGGCTTCGCCACCCCTCTGAAGAGGGGAATTTCCAGATTGATCTGTTTTTAGAACATTGACTTTTGTTCCATGATAAAAAGCCTATTTTCCTATTTCCCAGATCTTAGTAAAAACCATCAAATACATCACCCAAGCAGCGCAAACGGGATTTCCAAAAATGATCAAATTTTTAATGCGCCGCAAACCAACAACTTATAAAAGACCGTAAGTGAATGGGGTTTTGTAGATATCCGATTCCAGTACTAAATTTCGTAAATCAAATTCTTAACACATAGGTACATAGGTTTTCACATAGGCACATAGGAACCTACAAAATTGTTGTTATTCATTATCAATGTCTAATTTATTGAGTTCATTGGTCAATTGTTCCAGGGTAGGAAGGCTTTTCCTGATGTTCTCTGGCAGTTCGGTATATCGGTATTCGCTTACACCGATTGGGTTATGGATATCTTTAAGTGCAAATTCTACTTCGTAGTTGTCCTTGTTTTTGCAAAGCAATATACCGATGGTGGGATTGTCGGACCCATCTCTTACCAATTCGTTGATTGCCGAAATGTAGAAATTGATTTTCCCAATGTATTCTGGTTCAAACTCTTTCGTTTTAAGCTCAATGATTATGTAGCATTTCAGTTTTGTATGATAAAATAGCAGGTCAGTCCGATAATCTTTGCTCCCCACTTTGAGCAAAAACTGCCTTCCCATATAGGCAAATCCTTTACCCAATTCAAGAAGGAACTGAGTAATGTGTTGTATCAACTTTAATTCCAGGTCTTTTTCTTTGGCTTGTTCGGTTAGTGTTATGAATTCAAAATTGTAAGGGTCTTTGAGCATTGCATTTGCCAAATCACTTTGGACTACTGGCAAAGTGTAATCAAAATTGGTAATGGCCTTACCTTGCCTGTTAAAAAGGTTTGTTTCTATCTGGTATTCAAGTACCGAACGGCTCCAGTTGTTTTCGATCGTTTTGCGGATGTAAAATGCAGCTTCATTTCGTTCCTTTATTTTTTGCAAAATTAGGATGTGATGTCCCCAAGGAATTTTAAAAAATCCATCAATTATTTCATTGTCAATATATTGTAATTGCGAAACAGGTTGTTTCGCAATTATAACATTCGGATTTTCAATTTGCGAAACAACTTGTTTCGTATTTGAAGTTCTTACAAAGTTGTAAAATTGGACCCATTGCCGTATGGTCTCTAAATTCCTTTTGGAGAAACCTGATATTCCCGGAAATTCAGTTTGCAGGTCTTTGCTCAATTGACTAATAAAACCGATACCCCATTTTGCATATTCCTGTTTTTCAATAATTTGCAGACCAAGATTCCAATATAATTTAATTAGCTCTGTATTAACACTTACAGCAGCTTTGATCTGGCAGTTCTTGATTTTGTTCTTAATTTCACTCAACCAGTTCCTATATTCATTGTCAACAACTAATTTGCTCATATTAAATACTTATTTTTCACAACCATAAAGTTAGTTTAATCCTTCTTTCTATCCTTGAAAAAGTTTATTTAAACAACAAGTACTCTGGGATGGGTTGGTAACTGATTTCTTCTGCACTGTAAGAAACTGACAATACTTTACTGCCCCCGGTCTGAAAATACTCAGCAACAATGGGATGCATTCCTTTGGTGAGGTGGATGGAATTGCTCAGTTCCTTTGCGCCATGCTCGCCATCATTGTCGATCAAAAGACCATTGTTGACGTACAATTTACTTCCATCGTTGGAGGTGATATAAAATGTAAAGTCGCCCTCTTTGTCGATTTGAATGTTGGCCTTTAGTTGAAGTGCAAAATTGCTTTTGGGCAGGTCCATTTTTTTCAAGCTAAACTGAAATACTTTTCCTGTCATTGCCGGTTTTAAACTTTTGAAATCTGGCATTTTTAAGAATAACCCTTTGTACAATGACCAGGTTATCCCGTTCTTGTCCCGATCGACAAAATTGAAAACCATCCTTGAAGCAAGGCTTGAGTGGTATCCACTCAGGAATGCCTGTACCCGTACAATGGTATTCCCCAGTATTTCAAGAGGTTGCTTGTAGACGGGGGATGATTCGGTAACGATTGTTCCATCAACTGTATAATGGATGATGGCCGAATATTCCGCACAGGTTATGTTGACCAGGCATTTGTTCCCAATCGACAAAACGGTATCCTTTGGGGTGATTACCGGCGTAGAAACATAAGGAGTGGTTACGGACTTTTTCACAATTCCCGAGGTAAATATGTAATTGCCTGATTGAATATCAAATACAGCAAGGTTATTTTCCCATTTCACGAAACGTACCCCATCGCTTTTTGATGCGAGCCGATCACCTTCCATCACCTCTTCTTTTTCAAGAGTTGGGACGTAAACTGTTGCACTTGTATTTGCTGGTATTGTTATATCCCATTTGAATTTCCCATTCTCAAGCTTCCATTTGCTTTCAATTTTTCCATAGATCGAATTGTGTGAAGCTTCAACAAACGTTAAATCACCCAATACATTGGGCTTCATGATGATGTGCTTGAAACCCGGAACATCGGGATCGGCTTTGATCCCAGCCAGGTTTTCGTAGTACCAGATGATCAGGTCTCCCAACAACATTACGTGGTTGCCCGAATTCATACCGGGATCCCCTTTGTCGCCATTCCAGAGTTCCCAAATGGTGGTTGCCATACGGTTCACCATATAGCCCCAGCTTGGATAGGTGCTTTGTGCAGCCAGGTTATAGGCCACATCGGCATGACCCAAAGTTGTTAGGGTACGCATCAGCCATTGTCCGCCGATAAGCCCATTTCCGACATGCCCGCCATTTTCACCCAGAATTTTCTGTAAAAGGTTGTCCATAATCCTACCAGTGACCTCTTTTGGAACAAGTCCAAATGCCAATGTCAATATGTTTGCTGTACAGGTGTTGTTGCTGTATTTCATCTCGGCAGTATCAAGGAATTTTTTGTTGAAGGCAATTTTCATCCCTTCAGCAGTTTTAGCATATCCTCCGGCATCATCAGTTTTGCCCAAGAGAAGTGCAAATTTTTGCATCAGCTTCATTTCATAATAAAAATAGGAAGTGCCAATAAAATCTGCGCTTGTAATCCGTTGCGGATCACCTGTGTTGATCAGTTTCAGATCTTCAGGTGGGACACACCAATCGCCATAAGTGTCCTTTGGCATGATTCCATTGTTAAGGAATTGACTCATGTGCAGCACCCACTTTTGCATGGCCGGATAATTGTCCCGAATGGTTTTCAAATCACCGTATTGTGTATAGAGCATGTCGGAAGCAAAAAGGAATGTCCCGGGCCATGTTGTGTTGTCGCTGTAAGTTGGCCAATAAGCCGGGGCAATATCGGGGAGGCTGCCATTCTCAAGTTGGGTATCGTTCATGTCCATGACCCATTTGTTGTAAAGGTTTGAAATGTTGAAAATGTAACTTTCGCCTGTACATTCTGCCGACCTGTCGCCGAGCCAACCCTGCCTTTCGTCCCTTTGTGGACAGTCGGTAGGGATGCTCCTGTAATTTCCCCTGATACCCCAGTAGGCATTTTTATAGATACTGTTGATCAATGGATTGTAACAAGTAAACGAGCCTGTGGTTTCAAGGGCGTCGTGAACCACTTTGCCTTTTAATGAAGATAGGGTAGGAGTTCCCGGAAAACCTTTCATCTCGACAAAACGGAAACCGTGGTAGGTGAACCGTGGTTCCCATTTTTCGTCGCCTTCCCCTTTCAGGATGTAGGTGTCGGTCACCTCTGCACTTCGGATGTTGTCAACAAACAGGTTTCCATCTTCCTTTAAAGTTTCCCCGAACCTTAAAGAGACCTTGTCCCCTTTTTTGCCTTTGACGAACAATTCGGTCCAGCCAACCATGTTCTGTCCCATGTCAAAGATGTAAGTCCCTGGTTTTATTTCTTTTACAGATACAGGTGTGATCTGGTCCATAATTTTGATCGGTTCATTGGGTTGTGCCACTAATTTTTCACCTGGTTTTGAGACAAGTTCAACCTTTTTCCAATCCTTGTCATCGAAACCTGTTTTGTTCCAGCCATCCAACTCCATCCGGGCATCGTAAGTTTCGCCGTCGTATTCATTATTCTTCCTGATTGGGCCATTGGCTGTCAGTTTCCACGATTCGTCTGAAATGATGGTTGTTGTAGTGCCATCCTCAAACTGAATTTCAATCTGGCAGATCATTTTTGGGAACCCGAATGATCTTGTCTGTTCTTTTGGTCCTGTTCGGGGGGCGAAGAACCTCCCGTTTCCAAGGATCACGCCAATCGTGTTTTTGGTGTCCTTCAAATTCTTTGTTACATCAAAAGTCATGTAAAATGCCCGTTTGTTGTATTCCGTCAATCCGGGAGCCAGAACCTGGTCTCCGATTTTTTCACCGTTCAGATAAAGTTCGAATAAACCAAGTCCTGATATAAAGGCAGTTGCAGATTTAACTTTTTTCTCAAGATCAAATTCGTGCCTTAACATCCTTGCCGGAAGAATGGTATGTGGCTTGTGGGGATCATCGCCAGTTAAAGCATTGTCCATTCCGATCCATTTTGCTTTCCAATCGGATGGGTTCATTAATCCGGTTGTCCAAAATGCGGGTGTACTTTCATGGAGATCACTATTCTGGTCCCAGACTTTCACCTTCCAAAAGTATTTCTGGTTGCTAATCAGAGGTTTGCCATCATAGGCTATCTGAATGGATTGGTCGGAACTGACTTTTTTACTGTCCCAGACATCCGTCCGATTTTCCTCCAGATTTTGCAAACTTGAAGCTACTAGTACCTGATAAGCCGACTGGGATACACCTCGTTTGGTTGATTCAGAGTTCCAGCTGAACCGTGGTTTTGCAATATCCACGCCCAGTGGATTTACCTTGTATTCACATTTCAGGTTGGTCACACGCACCTGAACTTTTTCGCTGCAGGAAAAGAAGAGGAAGGACAGAAACAGGATTTTGAAAAGTGCTTTCATAAGGTTCCTTGATGTGAAATTGAAAATGTCATGAGAAAGAAAATGTCTGAATTCTAAATTTTTGATTTTTCGTTTTACCCCAACCCTAAAGGGAGTACGAAAAATCAAAAGATCAGTTATTAAATGTTAAGTTTGATTTTTCGTTTCACCCCAACCCAAAAGGGAGTACGAAAAATCAAAAAGATCACCTACTTACGCTATCATTGGAATAAATCAGCCCCCACGGTTGTCGCAGGTGGTCCATGATTTCCATGATCTGAATGGATTCGTTGAGCGGCATCAATGGCGATTCCTTCAATCCTGCCTTGAGGCAACGCATCACCTCTTCTGCTTCGTAATTGAGTGCATTGCCAACAATTGGCTCTTCAATGGTTTCCACTTCCTGCCTGTTGACAAACAAAGAAGCTTTGGTCGGAACCGCAAAAACATCAAATATTTTAATATAACCTTCTGTTCCAAGAATATAAGCTTCATTGGATGCTGCTGTCCTCAGTGCGTACGACAAATCGGCAATTTCGCCTTTGTCATATTTCAGGACTGCCACCCCTTGTTCATCCGACCCTAAATCACCAATATGACACAAGCCAACGGCTTCAATTGGTGACTTTTTGTAGATCATTGAAGCAAAGGAGATTACATAAATTCCTACATCAAGAAGGCTTCCGCCACCCAAATCGGGATTTAATTGCCTTGCTCCCGGAGGAAACTCGCCCCTTGCACATCTTGAAGCTTTGACCATACGGACTTCGCCAATCCGACCTTCTTCGATCCACTTAAGAACCTTTTTAACCAATGGGACATGGCGGGTGATCATCGCTTCCATTAAAAAAACGTTTTCTTCGAGTGCCACATGGACCATTTCTTTCGCTTCGATACTGTTTATCGTGAGGGCTTTTTCGCACAAAACAGCTTTCCCTTTTCTCATGCACATCACACTGTTTTCGAGGTGAAAAGTATGGGGCGTACCAATATAAACCACATCGATATCAGGGTCGTTTGCCAATTCATCATAACTTACATAAGCCTTTGGGACATTGTGTTTTTTTGCAAACTTCTTGGCCGTTTCAATATTTCTTGAGGCTACAGCAACCAATTCAGCATCGGGCAATAAAGCAAGGGCAACAGCAAATTTGTTTGAAATATGCCCTGTACTCAGGATTCCCCATTTGATTTTTTTCTCCATGATTGTATTTAGTTGTATCTGTTTGTTATATTGATAATTATAATTCAGGAGCCTGCCAGAAAAATTCGGGATTTGTGGTAGTATAGATGACCAAAGTTGAATTGACCTCAGGGTTCTTTTCAATTTTCCCACCTTGAAGATGATGGATATAGTCCATAGGAGCCAATAGAATGTAATCCACCACTTTACCCGGAACACTTGTTTCAAGGTCATACTCACTGTTGGTGGAACATTCAAGTTTGTAAAGGTTCTTTGCCATGTAGTGTTTTAAATACTCGTCAACTGTCACTGTTGGTTTATGGTTCCAGTTGGCATCCTGATTGATGAACAGGGATTGATCATGGACCAACCTGTTGCGGACTTCTTCAATACCAAGCAATACCTTGTTTTCGTCCATTACATAGGCATTGTTTGTGGGATCCATCCAGAGCCATTTTTTCAGCGACATTGAATAGACCATGTTGATCACATGACAATCGTTGTCCAATTTCAAACTGTCCTTGGGGAGGCAGGTAATCATCCTTGATTTAAAACCAACTGCCAAATAACATTCATTCAATACAGTAGCGAGTCCTCGGCAATTTAGTCCCCGGTTTTCCAGTTTGCATTGCCTGATCATGCTCACGGCATTTTTGACTGTCGGATTATCATGGTTCCCGTCATGCGGGATCAGGTTGTGGATCCAGTTCAATAAGTTGACCATTTTCGAGATTTCATCACCGGAACCGGCAATTGAGTCAAGACGAAAAGAAGTCCTTAAAGCTACAAGGTTGGGATTTTCTGCTGATTGATAGGTGAATTTGGGGAATTCTATTTTATCGTTCAAATCGTATTTTGCCCCCTTTTTCAGGATGTACAGAAAATCGCCTATCTCGCGGATCGACTTTTCTGCTTCTATAAACTCCTTTTCCTTTCGGATATTGTCCAGGTCAGAATCTGTCTGGATATGGTCATAATCAAAATAGCCCGATTGGATGGCCTTTTTCAAATAGTCAATGGCCGCCGGTTTATTGTTCATCAATGAGTAGGTGCAACACAAATTGTAGTTGGCGTTGCTTTTGAAATTTGAAAACCTCTTCTGATCGGAAGTTGAAAGTGCCTCATATTCTGACAAGAAACCCTTCAATAATTTCTGATAGGCAACTGTGTCGCGTTGTTTGTAGGCATCAATAAACAAACTATCCTGGCGAATTGCAAACTTTTCAAAATTGTTGTCCTTGCCGGGAGTTCCACATGAAGCAATCCATAGTATGGCAAGCAAGAAGAAAAGAAATCTTGGCATCTGTTTGTGATTTAGTTATTTAATAAACTATTCGTATTCGATTTCATATAAAAAGTCATTTCCTTTTCAAATATCATACTTTTCTATAACAATCTCATTCTCGGGAAAAGCCCCTCTCAGGGGTTTGGGGTGGGACCTAATTTTTCCTCTACCCAAACCTGAAAATCCTCAAACACCACTTTCCCAACCCTTTGATCATTCGAACCTCCAGCTAAACCGATGTCCATCACAGGGGCCAATCCCGGTATTTCGCCCGATTCGCGTGAAAATGTCCAGGTTTTATTGTCAAAACTGTAATAGCCAGAGAAACTGTTGCCATGCCGCACCAACTTTAACCAAACAGGTATAGGATTTTCAACGCCGTAGTTTTTGCTTTTTGTGTTGTGCATGCAGCCATTCCCAAATTCGTCCCATTGTGCGCCACACCGTTTTGTGGTTGAGAACAATAGAAACGAACCTAGGCTCCCCTTTTCGGAAGTATGGCTTTTGGAAAGGTCATTGCGTACAAAAATCCCCGCACGGAACCATTCGCTGATGTTTTCGCTGAATTGTACCAGCCGGACCGTCGCTACAAAATTTCCCTTAATCGCACCTTTAAGATAAACAGTTCCATACGAATCTTCGGCATGGAGAAAGTCGGTACCTGCGGCCGAAATTTCAATATGATTGTTTGTGGCATCCACCTCAAATTTGCCTGGTTGTGCCGTGGTGGAGCAATAAGTCAGGAACTTTGATTTTTCAATATTAACTTTTTGGATGGGATAGACTTTTATCTTTATTGGATCAAGAGTTCCGATGGAAAGGGATTGCACTCCGATCTCCGGGAGATATGAAAATGTTACTGTTTTGGCTTCCAGCTTTCCAAATTGAATTTCCTTACCAACAATTGGTTTGCTATTATAAAGTAATTCAATGCGTTGCAAAATAGGTTCATTTCGGATATTCTTCGCGGTCAAACTCACATGAATCGAGTCGCCATTTGGTACTTCTGACATGTTGGCTTTAAAATCACTGTAGATCAAATATATGGGATTTCCATTGATTGTCAGCTCTTTTTCAGGAGTTGTACCAATTGCGACCCTGTGTTTTCCGGGTTCACTAAATTTGTAATTGAACGAGACCGTTCCCTTATTTTTGGAAATAACCGGAAACAATTGTTTTGCAGATACTTTACCATCAACGTACAAATCGACAGGTTCAATACCAGTTGCCCCATTGTTCTGAACCTCTACAGAGATGGTCACATCATTTCCTGTTGTCAGTTTTTGATTTGCAGAGACAATCTCCAGTTTATCAAACGATAAATCGGTTTCGCCATCAATAATTTCCTCCGGATTGACCGAGGGTGCTGCTATCACAAAGTTGTTGGTATAGCTATTATCCACGATATAACAGGCGCAAAGTTTCATCTCGCCTTGTTTGAGGTTGTAGTAAATATTTTCGGAGACTTTCCAGCCCATCGACATATTCTGGAAAAAGAACCCAACATTTTCGTTTGTTCCGGCCGGATGGACATCATGGATCAGGTTTTTGCGCACCACCGAACCGGGACTTAATCCATAAACTGCAATCCCACCCTCATCGTCGCGTTCCATATTGGTGAATGAAACATGGTTGTATTCAGCAAGATGGCTCCCATCACTTGTCTCTTCGATATTGGGCCAGTTTCCCAATGTGATCCCATAACTACCGGTATTTGAGATGAAGTTGTGTGAAACAGTCGATCGTATCGCATTATAGGTCGTTATCCCGGTAACCGCGGGCCGTAAGTTGGTTATCTTGTTGTATGAGATCATGTTGTCGCTGACCACATCATTCCAGTCGGCTGGTTTTGGAGATCCTGCAACAACAATCCCTGAACCTTTGGCATCGTTGATCCTGTTTTTGCCGATCAGGTTATGGGTACTTCCCTGTCCAAACCGGATCGCAGCTTGACCCACATTTTCGATATGATTGGCGAGTATTTCACAATTTTTGGCATATTCGGCCAATAATGTCGCACTGCCCCCTTCACGGGTATTGTTGAAAGTGAGATTGAAGAAACGAAGGTTCCTGACTGGCTTTTCGCGTGTGCCCACCACATGGACCAGGTTGCTAAGTTTTGGGACGATCATTTCGGCTTCGTTCGGATTCCTCAATTCTTTGTCGGCGATAAAGCTTAATGAATGGGAACTTTGGTTGTAGAACCATTCCCCCACAGTATCCATCAGTGCTTCAATGTTTTCGACGTAATATTTAGGCGGTACAAGGAGGATGTCAGGTGTGGGTTTTCCAAGGCAAGCCATCCGTTTTTTCGTGTCAACTTTGGTGATCGTATTGTATTGCGATCCCCATCTTACAACGAGCTTGATCCTCCCTTGTTCAAGGTTTTTCCAGGATTGGATATCTTTTCCCTTAAAATTGAAACAGCTTGAATCGCTGGGTTGCCCATCGGTCAGAAAGTATCCTGTATTTGGGGTTCTTGCCAATGTTAGCCTTTTGCCGTTTGCATACAAATCGTTGATGGAATTGCCCTTCACTTCTGCCTGCCATTTCCCGTTGCCTTTATCCTGCCAACCGGTTATTCTTGTACCACCCGAAATGACAGGTTTTTCGCCGGGATAGGCAGCATAAGTGACAAAGCAATCTTTGAGTTCGTGGTATTCAAAAGCACCGGTAGGAAGGTCGGTTTCGATGCGCTCACCGCCATCCTCTGGCCTGAAAACGAGGGTCGTATCGGGATTGTAAACCCCTTCCCGGATCAGTACCAGAATATCGCGGCCTGTGCCGAACGGATGGGGGGTTCCCACAAACCGTTTGTCTATGGCTGGTTTCTTCTGTTTAAACAACTGATTTTTGAGTTCTCTTACTGCTTTTTGAGCTTTCCCGATTGTAGCAAATGGTCCGTCCGTTTTGGTAGAGTTCGCTTCGGCGAGTTTGCCCGTCCAACTGTCGTTCCCGAAAGGCGAAACATAGAAATCGGCTTTTGTCCCTGAAATGGAATATTCTGTTTTGACTTCCCCACGGACCATTCTACCCTGGGCAAATAGTTGAGATACAGGCAAGAAAAGAACAACGATTAAAAATGAAATATTTTGTACGGAAATTTTGTGATTGGATTTTGCCATTTAGAAATAAGTTGAAGTAAATGGAAGTATTTGGAAATAAATTGAAATAGATAGAAATAGGAAATATTTGTGTTGATGTTAAAAACGATTGTGGGCACCGGGCATTTCTCCGTGGATATTGATAGAAATCCAGGCAAGTAGCATGATAACCACAACAATTCCACCAACCATCAACCACCATCGGTTGATGTTGATTTTAGGGATGGGGTTTTCAAAGAAAGATGGGAAATGCTTGCTGAAGAGTATCAGGATGATCACAAAATTGACCCAATACAATTGATGGTTCAATGGGAAATTACCTGCGAAACATCCCGAAACAATGTAACTAGTTGTAATATAGGCTGCTAAATAAACAATCAGCAATTGTTTCACATCTTTATCTCCATAATGGGTCTTTGGTTTCCGGGACTTCAGGTATCCAAAAACTGCCATGGATAAAATAATGATGGTAGCACAAATCGTGCTTATCATGGCTGACATTTCGGGATTGTTTTTGTCTTTGATCCTTTCCATCAGGGTATTGTATCCCATTGAATCGGTCAGGATGATCAATGGAATGGCCACAAAAACGACCAGACTGGCAACATTGGTTTCCCACTTTTCGGGAATTGGCACTTCTTCTTTCCAGGGAGAACTGAATACGCCATAGGACATTCCGATACCGCCGAAGAACCCGATGCTGTATTCCATCACGTTCCACATGTTGAACGGAATCTCCATCACCGTTCCCAATGTCTGGAGGAAATTTCCGAAAGCAAATCCAAAACCTGCCCCGATAGCTGAGTATAATGCGACGCGGATAGGGGAGTGGTAATTGTTCCTGACCATATGCCACAGCACGGCAAATCCTGCTCCAAAACTAACAGCCCACATCTCGTCACGGGGTGGGGTCATCAACCATTCCAACTGAACGATTAATAAATAATACCCCAGGATTCCCCCGGCAACCATTTCTGAAAAAAGGGCTCCCCATTTGACTTTATTCTTTTCTGAAGATTGCAATGTCAATCCAACAAGGCCGCCACCCAATATCCCATACAATGAACCGATCACAAATAACATCAACAATCCGTAAAAGGCATTCGGGAAATTTGCGCTCCGTCCATAACCGACCACCTGTCCATAACTGATCATTCCACTTGCACCCCAGCCAATTGCTGCCGCAAAGACAATCGAAAATACATTTGAATACCAGTCTTTCCGCTTTGACGCAAGCACAACGGCTAACCCACCGATTCCTCCTGCCCATGCTGCACCGGGTTCATGCCCAAACTGACCCCTTATGGCCCAGGCTGTGCCAAAGGTCATCCCTACGATTAAAATGCTGATCCATTGTTTCTTCATTGCAAACTTATTTTATTTCAAACTGACTTGAAGCTTTAATGTCTGTTGAAGAACCTCCCACCATTACTTTAAATTTTCCTGGTTCAACGACAAATGCCTTTTTTTTCACGTCCCAATAGGCCAGGTCTTTGGCAGGAATGGCCAATTCGACAGTTTTGGTTTGGTTTGGGGCAATGGAAACCCGTTCAAATGCGGCAAGCTGTTTTTCAGGACGTTGTACGGTTGATTTAATATCAGTCACATAGACCTGTACAACTTCGTCTCCCAATTTTGAACCGGTATTTTTGACATCGATTTTTACGGTAAGAGACACATTTGCATCAGATTGTAATGGGGAAATCTTAAGATTCGAATAACTGAACTGTGTGTAGCTGAGGCCATAACCAAAAGGGTAAAGGACTTTGGTTTCGACGACCTGACCTTTTACGTTCGTGTATTTTGGATACATATATGTCCGGCCTTTCCGGATATCATAATCGCTAATTGACGGCAGGTCATCTGATGACTGATAAAAGGTCATGGGTAACCTGCCAGCAGGATTGTAATCGCCAAAAAGTACATCCGCTATGGCATTACCCGCCTCTTCACCACCATACCAAGCCTCAACAATTCCGGGAATTTTTTCATTGACCCAGTTTATCGACATAGCACCTCCGTTCTGTAAAACTACGATGGTTTTTGGATTGGCTTGATAAACAGCCTTTACCAGATCTTCCTGATCGCCGGGAAGGTTGAGGTCAGCGCGGTCAACACCTTCCTTTTCGACACTTTCGTCTGTTCCAAGCACCACGATTGCGACTTCCGCATTCCTGGCTGCTGCAACAGCCTCCTTAAATTTATCCGGATTATAGGGGGAGCCCCAAAGTTTCATGACGGCTGTGTACCATTGCTCGACATATTCTATTTTGATGTCATATTGCTTTCCTTTTTCTATCTCAATCTTCACAACATCCGAGGATTTGTTCCTGTTGTTGGGACGGTCAATGATCGTTTTGCCATCAATCGAAAGACGGATAACATCATCAAATTCACCACCAATGTAGTAACTTCCGGTAACGGGACCAATGAACTTACCGGTCCATCTGATCGAAAAATAATCAATCGGGATTTTTGGATCTGGCGAACCCTTCCCAAAGTTAAAGTCAATGACTGCATCGTTTCTCACAAAAACTGGCTCACCCGAAAAATCGGTATTGCTGAAATACTCCCCTGTCAGGCCATGTTCGCCAGGTTTCCCTTTAGCGGGAACCAAGTACTCTGTAGGAATGGCAGGCAATGAAATTTTTACATCCGTTCCCTGGACAAACGTCACTTTGGAGCTGTCGAGCTTGTTGACAATTCCTTCAAATGGTGAAACGGATTTTGAATATCCACCGATGTAACCTCCTAATTGACAGACTTTAGCACCTGGACCAATCACGGCAACCGATTGAATTTTGTTCTTGTCCAAAGGCAAGATATTTCCAGCATTTTTCAAAAGGACTATTCCTTGACGTGCAGATTCACGTGCCAGTTCACGGTTGACCGGACCATCCACAACCGACAATGGAATTTTTGTATAAGGGTTCAGATAATCAGGGTCGTACAATCCCAATTTGAAACGGCCAAGCATCAATTTTGTGACAGCCGTATCGATGGTTGCAATAGAAACCATCCCTTTCTTTACAGTTTCGGCGAGGTAATCCTTAAAACAATCGCCACATTCAATGTCCATCCCAGCATTTAGTGCCGCTGCAATCGCTTCCTGAACGGTTGCCACATATTTGTGACCTACGTACAAATCCTTGACCCCGTTGCAGTCGGAAACGACATTTCCCTCGAAGCCCCACTCCTTGCGCAAAATATCGGTCAGCAACATTTTATTGGCTACATTGGGCACTTCATTGATCCGGTTGTAGGCTGCCATAATCTGTTCCACTTTCCCTTCCTGTACAAGTACCTGATAGGGTTTAAGGTAGTACTCCCTGAACAATTGCTCATCGACATTGGAAGAACCGTTGTGCCGGCACCATTCTTCGTTGTTCATCGCAAAATGTTTAGGGGCCGCAATGGCTTTCAAGTATTTAGGATGGTCACCCTGGATTCCCTGGACAAACGCAAGGCTCATCTGAGATGTGAGGAAGGGATCTTCACCGTAACACTCCTCGGTTCTTCCCCAACGTGGGTCGCGGGCCATTTCAACAACAGGTGCCCAGAAAGTCAGGGTAGCTTTGTTCAATTTAGCTGCCCATCGTGGCCTTGCTTCGTCAGCCATGGCACTTCCCACCTGTTTGACCAATTTGCGGTTCCAGCTTGCTGCCTGGGAAATCGGTGTGGCAAAAATGGTCGCATAGTCGTTGGCACGGGCAATCACAGCATGGCCTGCCTCGCCTCCCCATTGATAACCTGGAATTCCCAAACGGGGCAAATCGGTGGGGATACGGGAAATCATTTGGGACAACTTTTCCTCAAGTGTCATCCGTTTGACAAGGTCCGCCACACGAACCTTAAACGGTAAATTGTAATCAAGATAAAGGGGCTTATCTTTGTTTGATTGTGCAATAGATGCTGAATTAATGCCCACTAAAATAGTAACAAGGCATAAGAGGAATCTGGTATTAGCCACAAAGGCTCTAAGGCTCAAAGTTTCACGAAGTAAGGTCTTCCGGGTCTTTTGCCTTTGTGAAACTTGGTGACTTGGTGTCTTTGTGGCAAAAAAGAGTTCTCTTTGATTATAAAAGATACATTGAGATGGATATAATTTTGTTTCCATAACTTGTTATAATTTATCACTTTGCTGGAATATATGAATAGGATTCGCCCCAGATGGTTACGACTACCGGGTATTTGGAAGCTTTTAATTTGGAGTAGTTCAGTTCCAGGTATTGTTCATCGCCCCAGTAGGGAACACGGTCCCAAACAGGATGGCCCAATTCAAGTTCATGTCCCGGCATCACCAGTTGCGGATCAAAACCTTTCACGATACGATAAATGTCATTTGTCCAGCAGTTTGAAATCAGGACATCGACCTTGTATTTTGAGGAAACTTTGTCGATCCATTCATAGTCAGATACAAAATCCCCTTCATTGATCTGATCCCCGATATGTGCAATCGTAATCCCTTCTGGCGTTGTGACGAGATAACAATTGTTGTCGGTCGCCTTCATCTGATGTCCTGGAAGAACGACCAATCCCAGGGTATTTTTAAGTACCTTAAGCTGTTGTGTCTTATCGAACGACCGTTCAGGATGCAGGATGTGTGAAAAGAATGGCTCATTTTTGAAAGCCTGTTCCGGGGCAACAACCGGTTTTCCGCTCGCAATGAATCGTTCAACAAAATCTTTTTGGGCATGGTCTTCGTGGCGATGGGTGATCAGGAGCACATCACATTGTTTCACAATACGTTCAACCTGTTCAGTGGTCATGGCAAAATCTTGCGAACCTGAAGTAATTCCGCTCACAAGATCAAAAGCAATAGTTGCCGATTTGGTGCGGGCGACAAATGCCATATTGTACAACTTCCAGATCTTTATGCCATGATCAACTTTGGTATTTTCCAGTTCACTGATTACCAGATCTATCCTTGCATGAAAAAAATCCTGAACCGGTTTGCGGTAAGCAGCATAGGGGTCGTGGAAAACAGCATCCATAAGGAGTTTGGCCATTGTGCGCTCCCTGTTCACCGGTTGAATCGTGGGTTTGTAGATTGAAAGGATGGACTGAACTGTATCCAAAAATGTCCTGTCCTGACGGTCCATAAAATCGTTGTCCTTCTGGCTTAACTGCGGATCGGGTTTACCTTCCTTGTCGCGCTTGTTGTAAACCTGGGAAAACGTAATCGAAACATTGCCCAACAGGAAGTACAATAAGGAAATAATAAGGATCCCGCGTTTCATAGGTCAATTCGTTTTATTTTGGCTCAACTCCTTCATGGCAAAGTTGGGGTACAAAACATCACTCACCTTTTCAACAATGACCTGTTCAAGAAGGTTAAAGGAGCCTTTCAGCCTGATATCTTTTGATGAGGCACCAATCCGTACTTCATAGTTTCCGGCATCAGCCACCCAGGCACTTATTCCACTTTGAAAAGAAGCCAGCGATTGTGCATTCAATGAAAACGAAAGTTGTTCACTTTCGTGAGGTAACAACAAATTTGTCTTTGCAAACCCTTTGAGTTCCTGATCCGGCTTTTCCATTTCAGTTGAAGGAGCGTGCAGATAAAGTTGAACTGTTTCTTTCCCGGTTACCGAACCTGTATTGGTCACAGTCATGGTCACATTGATCCGGTGGTCAAATTTTTTGCTGCTCAGCCTCAGGTTGCTATATTCAAAGGTCGTATAGGATAATCCGTAACCAAACTCAAAAGATACGGGGACTTTAAATGTGTCATAATATCTGTATCCGACATAGATGCCCTCTTTATAGAAAGAATTTACAGGGTTTTCAACTGGGTCGCCCGGAAATGTATTTGCTGACGGAACGTCCTCATATTTAATTGGGAATGAATCAGGCAACTTTCCGGAAGGATTTACCGCGCCTTTCAGGATATCGGCAATGGCGTGGCCACCTTCCTGTCCGGGTTGCCATGCTAAAAGGATCGCATCGGGATAGTTTTTCCAACTCGCCGTTTCGCAAACCCCACCCACATTCAGTATCACAACGACTTTCTTTCCTGCTGCATGGTAGGCTTCGCAAACATTTTTGACCAGTTCAACTTCGATGGCAGAGGTTGGCAGGTAACCATTTTCGTAGTTTTCGCCACCGCTACGTCCCAATGTAATCACTGCGATATCGGAATTCGGTACCTGCTTTTCAATATTTTGCCTGGGCATATCCATCTCCTCATGAAATGCAACCAAACGTTTTTTGAAGTGGCCGGGTGCCTTGCCATCTTTGACACCATTGTCAGCCAGCATTTTGGGGTTATTGAAGAAATCGGGGACGAGGTTCTTTTCAAAAATATCGGCAATAAAGGCAGTATAACTATCTTCAAGTTCTTTAATTACCTGGAAACCTCCATTTTTAAGACCGTCATTTACCGAAATGGCATATGGATTGCTTCTAATCCCTCCACTACCGGTACCGGCTTCGATCAGGTAATAGGAAATCTTTCCAAATACACCGACAGTTTTAATATTCTTAAATGGAAGCGTGTTTTTGTCATTTTTCAAAAGTACCATTCCTTCGGAAGCTGCCTCCCTTGCAACTTTGGCATGGGTTTCCAGATCGGGTTTCAGCGAAGGTTTATACCCTTTGGCACGAGGGGCTTTCAATTTCTGGCGCATGTTGTAAACCAGGTTCTTATCGAGGGTCGATTCGTCAAGGGTTTTGTTTTTCAAAGCAGCCCTCAATTCATTCACTTCATCCATATTGCCGCCCATCAGCATGTTGTTGCCTGCCCTGACTTTTGCAACTGCACTGCCATAGCCATCGAAATCGGTCATAAAAATGCCTTTGAAACCCCATTCCGAACGGACGACATCTTTCAGCAATTCGGGATTTTCGGCTGTATAAAACCCGTTGACTTTGTTGTAGGATGTCATGATGGCATCCGGATGACCCTCTTTTACAGCAATTTCGAAACCTCGCAGGTAAATTTCACGCAAAGCCCTTTGACTGATCACTGCATTGTAAGTGCGGCGATTGGTTTCCTGGTTGTTTCCCATGAAATGTTTGAGTGTTGCACCGATGCCGTTCGACTGTAAACCACGCGTCATGGAAGCAGCCATCTTCCCTGAAAGTAACGGATCTTCGGAATAATATTCAAAATTCCTTCCGCATTTTGGATTGCGGTGAAGGTTGAGTGCAGGCATCAACACAAGGTCATAGTCGTATTCTAAGACTTCATTTCCAAACACCCTTCCCACATGTTCGATCAACTCATCGTTCCATGTGGCTGCAAGACAAGTAGATGTGGGAAAAGCTGTTGTATAACTATATTCTTTAGCTCCAGCCGGATGAGGATCACGGTTTAAACCGGATGGCCCATCGGTCAATGCGGATGACCAGATGTTCAACCTGGGAATTACCTGGTTTGAATTCTGGTTGGCAATGATTATACCCTGACCTTGTTCTATTGACTTTGTCTCCACTTGCGGCAGGAATTTCCCGTCGCCAACTGACATACCAATTTTCTCTTCCCGGGTCATCGCAGCGATCACTTTATCAATACGATCCTCACCGAGCTTGGGGATGGGAGTTGGTTTGTGAAAGCAGCCGGTCAGGATTAACTGGACCAATGTGAAGAGCACAACGGCTGGGATAAATTTGACTATTTTCATAAGATGATATAAGTTAATGCATTGTGAATTCAGGGTAATTATAGTATTCTTTTACTCGTCAATTGATTGGCAAACCACGTAATGTAAACCGCCGAACTTAAGAACACGATGTGCACAAAATAAGTTCCGAAAACGAAGTTAAGTAATGAAAATCCTTCGGATGGATGGGAACTGATTTCAAGTCGGAACCTCAGGAATACCACCACCAAACACGACCAAACCAGCACCAGAAACAAATTATAGAGCCCATTTTCCTTACGTTGGAAATAGGCAATAAAAAGGGCAACAACAGCTGACAATCCAAAAATAAGCAGGAAGGGTAGCGTAATTGTTGTATAGGATAAAACTTCTGGATAGATATCCTGAAAGAGGTCAAGGGCTGTATGACAAAATGTTAAGGTGATCGCGAATTGCCAGGCGACTTCCGGGAATTTCATCACAACCAAAATCAAGATCAATCCGTAAAATGCATAATTGGAAAAGATCATCACCACATCGGCAAAACTCACATTGCTGAACCGGGGAATGATCCTTGCGGGATCTGCCAGTGGTTCAATCAGATAAGGCATAAACCAATAGATCAACATGCCAGTCAAGAATACCAATCCCAATTCTATATAGAGATTTCCTGCTGTCTTTCCATTTAACTCATCAGCAGAATCCATCAGGGAAGTAATTTCTTTCCGGCTAACATAGGTGGCATATCCAAGAGCCGCCCCAAACAATGCCCCAAATGTAAATTCCATCATTTTCCACCAACTGTTGAAGATTACTTCCTTGGGCAGGTGATTCCCCAATATCAGCCAGAATCCGCCAAGTCCAAAACCCAAACCTCCTCCAATCATTCCCCAAAAGGCAAATCGGGTTATGATGCGGAAAGTTTCTTTCGACGTATTTTGTTTAAGGTAGAGAAGATAGAAAACAGCACCCAGGAGTAACGCTGCCCAGGATTCAAACCTGGGTTTTGCAGGATCTGAAAAATAGATCAACATGGGTTGGTTGATCAGTTTAAATCCAATCAGCATCCCAATGAAGAGCATTAAATAGGCAATAACAATCGTCTTTTTTGATAACTGTCTATAAACAATTCCAGTGGCGAGGATCGAACTTCCAAGGAAACCCCAGATGGAGCCTTTTAGAGTAATTCCCATTTCGCCCCACCATGTTGTTTCAAAGGATCTTAGGAATCCAAGAGTCTGACCATAAGTCATTTCTCCGCCAATCCCAATACCAGCAACGCCAAAAACCACGACTATAGCCGAAGCCTTTAGTGGTATTTCTAACAACAGGCAAAGGGCGAATGCAACCATTGCACCCGGGATCATTGCCCCAAACGGGCCGCCACCGATGTATCCACGGAGTCCCCAACCCAATAACATGGTTATTGCAGGGAACACGACAAATGCGCGGATCGAATTTTCCTCTGTGTTTTTCATTTGCAAATCACTCCTTTCACTTTTTGACGTTCCATCCAGACACTTTCAAAACAACCGCCCCATCACCCTGGTCCCTTTTCTCAAAGCTTACTTTGACCTCCCTGGTTTCACCCGGGAACAATGAAATATAGTTGTCATCCCAATAAACAGGGTTGATCTCTTCACCTCCTTTAGCTTTTGCGAGTGCCAACCTGACCATAAAAGCCAATTGGTTGCTGCTGTTTTTGATTTTGGCGATTGCCGAAATCCCTTTCCCATCATCTGTGATCGTCAATGACTTCTCCAAATCAACTTTGGGAAGGGTTTCCAAAAGGGTGAAATCGGCAACCGATTTGGGCTTGGCAATAAACAAGTCCCAGTCAAACCCTCTCTGACTTTTGGTTTCAATCTTGGTCCCTTCAATGTCTTTGACTGTCGATAGCCAGTAGAAATTATCCGAGACAACTTTTCCAGACGAGTCTTCAAGTTTAAGTTTCAGGAAGAAGGTTTTTGATAAACCGGTTGGAAATTCAATTTTAAAAGCTTCCGTCTTGCCATCGGGCCCAACATTTACAACCGCTGATCTGGACAATTTTTTGCTCAGGTCAAAATTGAAAACCTCCGCTTCTGCTTTAAGGTCTTTAAAGTCCTGATAATAACTATTAACCACATAGATTGAATGATCGTCATAGGAATACTGGATGTGCAAGGGCTGACAAGCTTTTTTAGCCCCATAATAGGCACCACCCACGTTGAGAAACCAATCGACATACTGCCAGGTGTAAACAGCGGGCCAGGCTGCATCATATTTCCATGTGGTGATTCCCAGGGAGGCATATTTGTTCCGGGCATAGGCTTCGAACATCCCGCGCGAACTTTCGTAATTGAGGGCCATCCCCTTATTGCAGAAATCGACAATCCCGGTTGCTTTTCCATACCGGTTGCTGATGGCATCGAGTCCTGCCTGGAAATAGTCAGTTCCCTGAAGCACTGTGTGAAATGAAAATGCTTCATTGTTGATCGGCCACAATGTGCTGTCGGGCAATATTTTTTGCATAGTTTCATAAGGGGCAAAGATTCCACCAATGCCACCTGATTGAGCAAACCCCCATGCCCCATCTTCTTTATGGGTATAATAATGTGACGGATTTGCATAGGCCCAAAGCTCCAAAGTTCCGGTCCGGGTACCGCCGGTCTTGAACCGATCAGCAATATTGAAGGCTCCCGAATGGGGTTGGTAAGTCCTTTGTGGTGTGTATTTTGCGATCAGCTCCTTATAATTTTTATCCAGGTTCGCAGTCGGGAAGGTCTCATCGTGGCCGAGAAAATGGATCAGGCTTGGATGGTTCCTTATCCGCAACAACATGTCTTCAATGATGTCGGTAGCCAATTTCTCCTCGGGAAGGTTCCGTCCGAAAAATTGCTGGATCACCAAAACCCCATATTCATCACAAAGGTTATAAAATTCTTCAGTTTCACGGATCGAGAAACCTTCAGAACGTAAGGCATTCAATCCGGCCTCTTTTGCATACCGGATCAAACCTTCATACCGTTCAGGTGAAAGCCTTAAAAGCATGTCGCTTGTCTGCCAGGCTCCACCACGGATCAGGATGTTTTTCCCATTGACCTGGTATCCGCGCCACCCTTCATCATTGATATAGGTCGATACTTCGCGGATCCCAAAACGTGTATTTTCTTGTGCCGAAGTACTTCCCCCGGTTTCAAAAGTAAGCTTCATATTGTAAAGCTCCTGTTTACCAACTGTATGTGGCCACCAAATGCGGGGGCTTTTGATATTCAGTTGGTTATATTCTGATGGACTAAATTCGACAACCCTCGATTCCTTGGGTTCAAGGGTTACCTCTTTTTCAAACTGGATCGATTCGATTGCTCCAATCAATTTCCCTGATAATTTCTTGCTGCTACTGTTGATCAGCTTTGCGGTAACTGTCAAATGGGCTGTTTCCAGGGAAGGTAGGTCGAGATCTGTAACAACATAGGGATACCTGATCGTAACAGGGCCATCGGCAGAGATAAAGACATTTTGCCAAACACCCATATTGAGATCAGGTGGTTGAGGGTTGTGATCGTCCCATCCTGTTGTGGCCTCAATTTGTTTTGTATAATACTTGATATCGGGAATCCTTCCCGGGCCAAAAACTTCGATGGCAAGTGTGTTGTCTTCCCCGAATTTTGCCCATTCGTTGATGTTGAACTCGAATCGTTTAAACATCCCGACAACATTTGTGGTATCAGCAATCTTGTGACCATTCAACCAAACGTTGGCTTTCAGGTTGATACCGTTCAGGTGAAGGCTCAGGTATTGCCCTTTTAAGTCTCCGGGAAGGTTGAACTTTGTCCGGTACCACCATGGGTTGTAAAACGGGCTTCCTTTGTCCATGGAAATCCAACTCCCTGTTTTATATCCCGGTATGGATTTTAGGTTTTCACTATAATAAGGATCCGGATAGACCTTGTTCTCAACCAGTCCGGCCAAAACGGTAGTTGGGACTGTTACCGGATACCAACTTGATGGCTGATAAGTATTGGTTGAAATCAGGTTGCCACTCTCACTGATTTTTGCCGATGACTGGATTTCCCAATTTCCTTTCATTTGTAAAACCGCAGGTTCCGGTCTGGAACAACCAAAAACCAAAGGGACAGATGAAATGGTTAAAACAGATAAGAAAATTTTAAATGGTC
>CAIYPA010000151.1 GCA_903927965.1 uncultured Bacteroidia bacterium
TGGATGGCTGTCACTTTAATTGCAGGATTTTATCCAGCTATTGTCTTGTCCGGAACAAAGCCCATCAACCTGTTTAACAAGCAGCGGAAATCGACAATGGCCATATATGGGAAGAACATCCTGATCACATTTCAGTTTATTGTCTCCATCGTATTGGTTATTATTACCTTGATGGTCAACAGGCAGTACCTTTTCATGCGGCAGATGCCCCTTGGGTTTGATAATAAGATGGTGATGCAAATCCCCTTTACTGAAAAGTTAAAAGCCAATTATACAAACCTGAAAGAGGAATTGAAAGGAATACCCAATGTGAAGGAGGTTTGTGCGGCCTCTGCAATGCCGGCAGGAATTCCAAACAATTCCGGTGTAACCTGGGTGGACGATCAAAATGTAAAACACGACGAATCGTTTTGTTTTGCCATTGTATCGGATGATTATACACAGACATTTGGAATGGGGATGGCCAGCGGAAATGAATTTTCTGCTTCCCGGCAGGAAGAGTTGAAAGGTGTCATTGTAAACGAAGCAGGTGCTTTCCTATTAGGGTTTAAGGATCCGGTTGGAAAGCAGGTGCTCTTTTGGGGCAAACAAAATACCATTATCGGGGTCGTCAAAGATTTCCAGAACAACTATCTTTTCAACCTGGTCAGGCCAATGATTATCTCAGCACATCCTAAAAATCAGGATTTTACAAAATATCTTTTTGTAAGCGTCCGTCCGGGAGATATTGGACGGACTATTTCATCCATTGAGAAAGTCATAAAGCAGGCCGCACCCGGATTGCCTTTCGAATACAGCTTTACAAGTGCCGAGGTGGAAGAGTACATCAGTGAGATCAGACAAATCAACAGTGCATTCCAGTTTGCCAGCGTTGTTTCGATCCTTTTGGCTATGATCGGTCTCGTCGCACTGACTTACCATGCCACACTATTGAGGATCAAGGAAATTGGGATACGAAAAGTGAATGGGGCCAGAACTTTGGAGGTTGTGTCCCTCTTAAACCTTACTTTTCTGAGGTGGGTTGCTGTGGCTTTTGTTATCGCTTGCCCAATTGCCTGGATGGTCATTTTTAACCTGTTAAAAGGTTTTGGCAACAAAGCCACCATTGCCTGGTGGATCTTTCCTTTGGCGGGACTTTTAACATTGGGAATTGCCTTAATCACTGTGAGTTGGCAAAGTTGGAAGGCAGCGACAAAAAATCCGGTCGAAGCTCTACGATATGAGTAGGATTCACCCCAACCCCTCAAGGGGCTACCTTCGGAGTCAATTTGAGGTAATAAAAGAGATTGATAAAAGTGATAATGATAATTGAAAGTATAAATGTTTATTCGGTATGAATAAAAATATTTGAATACAAGGTTAAAGGAGATTAAATCCTTTATTTTGAAACAATAAATAAGAACCATAAAATATGAATGGTACCAATTGGAAAATTTCTTTTCGCAACTTATTGAAAAACAAATCGCTGACGTTAATCAATATTTTGGGGCTTGCAGTGGGTCTGGCTTCCTCCATACTGATTTTGATGCATGTGGCTCACGAATACAGTTATGATAAAAACTGGGAAAAGGGCGATCAGATCTATCGGATCAGCTATGACCGTTATCAAAACGGTGAACTTAGTTTTAAAAGTGCCCGTACTCTTGCCGGGATGGCACCGGTTTTAAAGGAGAAACTACCGGAAGTGATTGGGAGTACCCAGTTTTTCAGGGATATCGCAACCATTTACAATGAAAACAATCAGATTCAGGACATCCAGATGTTTGTGGCGGATTCGACTTTTCAAAATGTGTTCAAACTTGATTATATCGATAAAAAAACAGACAATCCATTAATCCCTCTCTACTCTGCCATACTTTCCGAATCGGCTGCTCGGAGCCTGTTCGGAACAACCGATGCTGTTGGAAAATGGTTCAAAGTGTGCCAGGGATGGCGTTTTTTGGTAACAGGTGTTTATAAGGATTTGCCTTCCAATTCGCACCTCACTTTCGATATGTTGCTAAGCTGGCAAACCTATAACCATTATTTCAAAAACTGGGACGATACCACCGGTACCGAAATCATTAAGAATCCAAATGCATATATCGTTAGCAAACAGGTAAATAGCTGGGAGTATGGTTATAATGGTTGGTACAGCTATCTTTTGCTTCAGCCAGGATCGGACCTAAAACGGATTGAATCGGAAATAGCCCAAATTGGGGTCGATTACACAAAA
>CAIYPA010000152.1 GCA_903927965.1 uncultured Bacteroidia bacterium
AAAACATTACAAGTTACAGGAAGAATAAAGGTGACTGGCAAAAATCCCGATGCCATCCTGTACGACCCATTTTCGCAGAAACTCTTCACTTTCAATGGTGGAAGCTCAAGTGCGACAGTTATCGATCCAAAAGAAAATAAGGTAATAGGGACAATTCCACTTGATGGGAAACCTGAATTTCCACAATCCGACGGAAAAGGAAAGATCTATGTCAACATTGAAGATAAAAGTGAAATCAGTGTGATCAATCCTACTACAATGAAAGTAGAAAAGAGTTGGTCTATAGCTCCGGGTGAAGAGCCAAGTGGTCTTGCCCTTGATAACGAAACCCACCGTCTGTTCAGTGTATGTGGTAACAAATTGATGGTAGTTTCCGATGCCGAAGCCGGTAAGGTGGTAACAACACTACCCATTGGTGATCGTTGCGATGGAGTAGCTTTTGATCCAGCAACGAAACGTGCATTTAGTTCCAATGGTGATGGAACTATAACTGTGGTTCAAGAAGTTAACAAAGATAGTTATAAAGTAATTGAAACGATTACAACTCCAAAAGGCGCCCGTACAATTACGATTGATAAGACTACCCATCACATTTATTTGCCAACTGCCGATTTTGAAGCTGCAACCGGGAATGGTCGTCCAGCAATGAAACCAGGTACATTTAAAGTTATTGATATTGCACCATTAAAATAAATCAAAGGATCAACCTGTCAGTAAAAAAGCAGGTTGCCACTAGGAGTGTGCTCCTTGTGGCAACCTGCTTTCATTTTAATTGCCTTTAAGCTTTAACAATCGGACTGTGTTTTTAGAATATATTTTATCAATGACTTCACAAGGCAGCCGCAATCCCTGGACCTTTAGTCCTCCAAGGTCTTTGACGATTACCAATTCATCGGTAGCGAGATAAATAAATTGCTCCAACCAAATGTTCCTTAGATTATTTTTTTTCGCTTGCGGATATGCAATTTGTTCATTAAGAGAACCATCAGTTCCATAAAGGAGACGATCCTGATATTTGATTATAAACTGCCTTACTTTTTCGCGGTCCTTTGAGGACTGATATTGAAGATGGCCGATCCTGGCGGAAAAATCAACATTGAAATTTGGAAATTGATCAAGCCGTTTTGCGAGTTCATCGATACTCCATTCAAGGCTTCCAAGATGTGCACCGATAAAGTTGAGTTTGGGATGTCTTTTCAGGATATTGTCCCGAGCAACAATCTGTGCCTCGTAAGATGGGGCTTCAGGATGCAGGAACATATGGTATTCCGGATGGTTCGTAAAGTAGTTCTTATCATTGTCAAGAGTCATTTGATCCAATGGAAGCCAACAGTTTTTTGGTTCACCAAGATGGCCCATTAACGGTATATTGTTAATTTCAAGATAATTATAGATTGAGTCAAATTTGGGATTATCTGCCATCACATACATACCCAGTGAGTCTTTCAAAACCATGCCCACATTTTTCCAGATTTTAATTCCCGAAGCCCCGGCTTTCAGGCACGAATCAATCCGCAGGATTACTTTCGTAGCGAAATCAGGCCTTCCAAAACCCTCGACTGAAAATGTCCCCAGAAATGTATTTTTGTCAGGAAACTGTTGTTTCAGGATATGTGACACCTGCAATTGCCGGTCAATGGATTCACCAGCATCAACATTAGGAGAAACTAACCTGAAATTCAATGAATCAGCAAATTTAATGTAACTGTTATCGGTCGTATTGTAATGAAAATGGGCATCAATTTTAGGGACTTTCCCAAAATCGTCAGCCGAATAATAAATATCACCCTTTTGGCCACAGGCAACAAATAAAGAAGCTAATAAGCTGATTTTCAACAATTTCAGACTTAATTTTTTCATTTAATAAAATTTAAAATAAACGGTTCCACTCATGAATAAATATTATCTTCGTAATCCAGCATAGCAACTCCAAATATGGATTTTACTTGTCAGGGATTAAGGTTTAAATTTAATAATATCCGGCGATTACGAACAAATGAAAAAGAGGAATTAATTCATTGGTTGAAAATCATTATTTATACCACACAAATCTTGAAAACATTCTCCTATTTTATTATATTGCTTATAATTAACATCGTACATTGTAAGGCTATGGAACCGTCCGATTCCATTAAGATCAAAAATAAATACATTTACACTTCTTATTTTCAATACGGAAAAGTCCTTGCAACCAATCCCTATCTGAAACTTGCTCATTCAGCAGACGATAAAACGATTCAATATACGGCACTTTCATTTCAAGTCTTGAAACAAACAACCGGAAAAGAATTTTGGGAACGAGATTATGGATATCCCAGTTACGGTATTGGGGTCTATTCAGCGAATTTCTTTGAAAACAAGGATTTTGGTTTCCCAATTGCAATCTATGGTGTTTTTAAAGCACCGTTTAAGCGATGGGATAAATTAAGTTTTAATTACGAATCAGGTTTCGGGTTGACATTCAACTGGAAATCCTTCAATCCAGTTAAAAATGATTACAATCCTTCATTAGGTGCAAAAGAGAGTGTTTTTATCGATCTGGGCATTAACCTGAACTATGAACTTGATCGCCACTTTGATTTGGGGATCGGGTACAGTTTTACCCATTTCTCCAACGGAGCCATAAAAAGTCCGAATTTGGGGTTGAATACTTTTTCACCAAAGATCGTTTTAGCATACAATGTCAATAGGTTCAAACCACAGCCTGTCAGGCAGTCAAATAAAGGTTTTGTAAAAAACACAACAATTGATTTTTCAATTTTTGGAGGGATAAAGAATGTGATTTACAAGGGCAACGATGTGGATACAATTACCAAATACAAAGGGGTTTATTATCCGGTTTTTGGCTTCACCACAGTACTTAACCGACAAATTAATCCCAAATCGAAAATAGGGTTTGGAGCTACACTGAGTTATGATGGTTCCAGCAATTCGATAATCTATGTTGACAATGGTGAACTTGAACCTGCGGGTGGTTTTCATGCAGACAGGTTGAACCTGAGTATTTTTCCCTCTTATGAGTTGATGATTAATAAGTTATCTTTAGTGGTCCAGTCTGGGTTCTACATTCTCAGGAGACAAACAGTCACAACGAAACCGATGACTTATCAACGACTGGGTCTTCACTATCAATTGAATGAAAACCTATTTGCCGGGATCGTCCTACATGCCTATAGTTACCATATATCCGACTTTATAGAATGGACCTTGGGTTATCGTTTAAGCCTGACCAAAAGGTGATTTATCTGCTTAAAATTACACTTTTTCAATGTTCATGAATTACTGTTAAATCTATGTTAAGAGATTAAAGTTTTGAACAATCGGGTCATATAATCGACTAAATTTGCAGGCATAATGCTTATTCACATTACAATGTAATAGCCAGAATAAGTGAAAATGTTTTTTTAATAATTTCGTTAATGATATAACAAGATGAATCAGAGACTATTGATCAGGGACCTTACATTACGGGACGGACAACAATCCCTTTTCGCTACCCGAATGAGCCAAAATCAAATTGAGCGGGTGTTACCCTTTTATAAGAAGGCTGGATTTTATGCGATGGAAGTTTGGGGGGGCGCAGTACCCGATTCGATTATGCGATTTCTTTCTGAAGATCCCTGGTTCCGGCTTGAAAGCATCAAAAGCGAAATAGGCGATATTTCCAAACTGACAGCCCTCTCAAGAGGTCGCAACCTGTTTGGTTATAATCCATACCCCGAAGATGTGATTGAAGGGTTTAACCGTAACGCTGTCAAATCTGGGATAGGTATCATGCGGATTTTTGATTGTCTCAATGATGTGGACAATATGGTTTCAACTATAAAATATGTCAAGGAAAATGGTGGATTGGCCGATTGTGCAGTTTGTTATACGGTTGATCCAAAGTTTACAACTAAACAGAAAGTCAAGGCTTTATTAAAAGGCAAAAAACTACCAACTGACGTATTTACAATTGATTATTTTGTTGCAAAGGCGAAAGAGATGGAGGCTTTAGGGGCTGATATTATTTCGATAAAGGATATGGCCGGCTTGATCACACCTATCGTTTGCGGGGAATTGGTACGCAGGCTTAAAAAGGAGATCGATTTGCCGATTGATTTTCATACCCATTGTACGCCAGGTTATGGACTTGCAGCTTGTTTGGTTGCCATGATCAATGGAGTAGATATCCTTGACACCAACATCATCACTTTTGCAGGTGGTCCGGCAGCTCCATCCTATGAGATCATTCGGATTTTCGCAGATAAACTGGGGATTGATACTGGCGTAAATCTTGAGGCGGTAATGAAAATAGACCAGGAATTGCGCATCATAAGGAAAGAACTTGCTGCTTTTGATTGCTACAAGCAATTTCCAATTGAATTTGACTTTTTAAATTCAAAATTACCTGAATCGGTTGACAAACTTTTCGATGTAGCCATTGAACTTGCGAAAAACGAACAAAACAAAGAGGATGAACTTTTAAATGTAATCCATCTGATTGAGGAGTATTTCAATTTTATTGCAGCAGACGAAGCCGTTAAAGCAGCTGAAATTCCAGGTGGTATGTATACGAACATGCTGGCTCAGCTCAAACAATTGAAACTTGAACATTTGTTGCCAAAAGTTTTGGAAACAGTGCCAATGGTAAGGATCGAATGTGGATGTCCCCCTCTTGTTACACCCACAAGCCAGATCGTTGGAGCCCAGGCTGTAAACTGCGTTATTGATAAGATAAACGATAAACCGTTCTATACCAATGTTTCAAACCAGTTCTTTAATTTGGTGAAAGGTTCATATGGCCGTACACCTACAGAAATTGAGCCGGCTTTCAGATTGAAAATAACCGGGGAATCGGAAGCGATCCCATACGACACTTCCAAATACAAGAAACAGGAAAACCCGATGATCCTCGAAAAATTCGGAGGGGTCAGGCTTGCTGCAAATGAAAAAGAAGAGTTATTAATGGAGTTGTTCCCAACTGTCGCCCAAACATTTCTTAAAAACAAAAAAGAGCAGGAAATGATGGAAATAAGGGCCGAAATAGCCTGTCAGAAAGCTGCCGAAATTGAAAAACAAAGGGCTGTTTACCAGAACATGTCCATTGAAGAGAAACAAAAACGTTTATTGAAGGGATTGGAAAATTACAATTGGGGCTCTGTTGTCAGCAACCCGAAAGTTCTGGAAGATTAATCTTTAAAGTTGAATATTTAAAAATCAGGGCTTTACTTCATCGTTTAGCCCTGATTTTTTATAGTATGACGGGTAACCTAAATTTTCCAATAATTCATTAATTTTCCGAACTCAACAAACAGCATAAAAGCCATGAAGAAATTATTGATCCTTATCATTTTTTCGGCGATTTCGACTATTGATTTTGCCGCTGGTCAAACAAATCAACAATTGACAGATTCCCAGAAATCATGGGTGGCTAAAGCGAACCGGCACGAAAAAAACGGATGGACTTATCTTCATATTGAAGGGACACCGGAAGAAAGAGGATTTCAACATGGCTATTTAATGGCGGGCGAGATCAAAGAAGCAATACGGGTATTAAGTGCCAGATGGGTCCATCAGACAGCCCTTGATTGGAATTGGTATGTACAAAAAACGGGTGAAGTTTTTACCCCAAAAGTTGATCCTGAAAACCTGGCAGAAATTGACGGAATCGTTGAAGGGATGAAAGCGGTTGGTATTCCAACTTCGCGTAATGAAATTGTCGGACTGAACGGTTATGTAGAATTGATGGGTGATTGGTGGAACTCTGTAAAAGATTCGGTAAAGTCTTTTTCCCCACCTTACCCAAAAGAATCGTGCAGTTCGTTTATTGCAACAGGAAGCATGACCAAAGATGGGAAAATAGTTTTGGGCCATAACACGATGGACAGTTATTTCAATCCCCAGTGCAATATCATTTTGGATATCCTTCCCGAGAAAGGACACCGGATATTGATGCAATCGATCAGTGGCTTTATTCACAGTGAAACGGATTTCTTCATTACCGATGCAGGCCTGGTTGGTTCAGAAACCACAATTGGCGATTTTAAATCATTTGATATTAAGGGAGACCCTGAATTTACAAGGATGCGACATGCAACCCAATATGCCTCGAACATTGAAGAATGGTGCGCACTGATAAAAAAGAACAACAATGGCGGATATGCAAATGCCTGGTTAATTGGAGATATCAATACCAATGAGATCGCGCGGCTGGAACTTGGGTTAAAATTCATTGCTTACGAGAAGAAAAAAGACGGATATTTCATAGGATCCAATGTTGCAGAAGATTTGAAAATCCTCCGTTTTGAAACGGGAAGGGATGAAACAAACATCAAATATTCCTCGATTGCAAGGAGGGTCAGGTGGAAACAGTTGATGAAAGAGAACATCGGTAAAATTGACATCAAACTTGCAAAAGCTTTTGAGGCAGATCATTATGATACCTATCGGAAGAAAAAGATTCCAGGTGGCCGTTCCTTGTGTGGTCATTGGGAGCTCGACCCACAGTATGATGGGGTTTTTGTCCCGTTTAATCCGGAGGGGACAATCGATGGTAAAGTAGTTGATGCCGAAATGGCAAGAAAAATGTCATTCTCAGCAAGGTGGGGATCATCATGTGGCATTGCTTTTGATGCCAAAAAATTCCTTGAGAAGCACCCGCAATTCTATTGGATGGACGGTTTGCTGGTTGATCGGCCAACACAACCATGGACTGTTTTTAAATCAGGGGAAGGTAAATGAGAATAGGAAATAAATGGAAATAGGTAGAAATAAGTAGAAATAAGGAGAAACAATTAGATTTACATTAAAAAATGGAAACTTTTCGCAGCGATATATCGAACCAGGAATTTCCTTTAACGGAAAAGGTCTCGGCAAAAACAATCCGACATTCGATCCTGGACCTAATACAGAAAGACAATCCGAAGTTTACGCACGACAGCTGTTTATCTATCAGTGAATTAAGCATATATCGTGAAAAAGCGATTTCAGATTATCTTGTAAAGGAAGTCGGTGAACTTTCCGATCTTGAAAAAACAGTAGTAAATTCATTATCAGATAACTCCACAATAACTGGAAAATTGGATGGAGAAGAGGAGCAAATCCTGACTTTCGGACAGCGGATTGCCGACAAGGTAGCAACATTTGGTGGAAGTTGGACTTTTATTATATCGTTTGGAATTTTTATCGTAATATGGATTACATTTAATGTTTTGTGGTTGGCAAACAAGAGTTTCGACCCTTACCCTTTTATCCTGTTGAATCTGATTTTATCGTGCCTTGCTGCATTACAAGCTCCTGTAATTATGATGAGCCAGAATCGCCAGGAAGAAAAAGATAGGGAAAGGGCAAAAAAGGATTACATGATCAACCTAAAATCAGAATTGGAGATCAGGACACTTCATGAAAAAATCGATCATTTTATCATGGACCAGCAACAGGAACTCTTGGAACTTCAAAAAGTCCAGATTGAAATGATGACCGATATTCTTAACCGTTTTGAAAAAAAGGTTATTGACTAATTATTTTGACGCCCGTAATAATGTTCCTGATTATTAACTTATTATTTATCTCATTTTTTCTAATTTTGCCAACTTATTGAAACACCCATAAAATCAGGTCAATCAATTGATTATCATTTGAACAAATAAAAATACAATGGAAATTCCAAGCAAGTACGATCCTTCCGGGATTGAAGACAAGTGGTACAAATACTGGATGGAGCAAAACCTGTTTCATTCTGAACCCGATGAACGGGAACCCTATACCATTGTCATTCCCCCACCAAACGTTACAGGAGTCCTGCATATGGGGCATATGCTTAACAATACGATCCAGGATATTTTGATTCGCAGGGCTAGGATGCAGGGAAAAAATGCTTGTTGGGTACCTGGTACTGACCATGCTTCTATTGCCACCGAAGCAAAGGTGGTTGACAAATTGCGTAAGGATGGAATTTCAAAAAAAAGCCTTACCCGCGACGAATTTCTTGCACATGCCTGGGAATGGACTGATAAGCATGGAGGAATAATCCTTGAACAACTTAAAAAACTGGGGGCTTCCTGCGATTGGGAAAGGACCTGCTTTACAATGGACAAGATCCGTTCAGAGTCTGTGATCAAAGTTTTTGTTGACCTGTACAATAAAGGATACATTTATAGAGGTGTTCGGATGGTGAACTGGGACCCGGCAGCCAAAACAGCACTGTCGGATGAAGAGGTCAACCACAAGGAAGAGAAATCGAAACTCTATTATGTCCGGTATAAAATAGAAGGGACTGATGACGAATATGTTACGGTTGCAACGACACGTCCGGAAACAATCCTTGGCGATACGGCAATAAGCGTTAATCCAAATGACGAACGGTTCACACACCTTGCCGGAAAGAAGGTTTTTGTGCCTCTGGTAAATCGGTTGGTTCCCATTATTTTAGATGAATATGTTGACATCGAGTTTGGTACAGGATGCCTTAAAATCACTCCAGCTCACGATATCAATGATTATGAAATTGGGTTACGCCATAATCTGGAGGTGATCGATACGTTTAATGATGATGGGACGTTAAGTGAAAAAGCCCAAATCCTTGTTGGAGTGGACCGGTTTGAAGCCAGAAAGCAGATCATCCCAATGTTGGAAGCCGCCGGAAACCTTGTTAAAATTGAGGATTACACCAATAAAGTTGGCTATTCGGAACGGACCGATGTACCAATTGAACCGAAACTTTCGGCACAATGGTTTTTAAAAATGGGTGATATTACCAAACCTGCTCTGGTTGCTGTTGAAGAAGACGATATCAGGTTTTATCCCGCCAAGTTTAAAAACCTATACCGCCATTGGATGGAGAACATCAAAGACTGGTGCATCTCTCGACAGCTTTGGTGGGGTCACCGCATCCCTGTCTATTATCTTGCCGATGGTTCATTTGTAGTTGCCGATTGTGAAGAAAAAGCTGTTGAATTGGCACGTACGAAATCCGGTAATACTACACTTTCTATAAATGACTTACGTCAGGACGAAGATGTTCTGGACACCTGGGCTTCATCGTGGTTATGGCCCATTTCTGTATTTGATGGAATAAATTATCCTGATAATAAGGAGATTAACTACTATTATCCAACCAATGACCTAGTGACGGCACCAGAGATTATTTTCTTCTGGGTTGCACGTATGATCATAGCAGGTTACGAATATCGTGGAAACCTCCCTTTCAAAAACGTATATTTCACTGGTATTGTAAGGGACAAGCTTCGAAGAAAGATGTCCAAATCGCTTGGCAATTCCCCTGATCCGCTTGATCTGATTGCAAAATATGGTGCTGATGGTGTCCGGGTTGGGATGTTGTTTTGTTCACCTGCAGGAAATGATATTCTTTTTGATGAATCACTAACTGAGCAGGGTCGTAATTTCAGCTCTAAAATATGGAATTCTTTCCGTTTGATTCAGGGGTGGGAGGTTGATGACACAATTCCACAACCCGAACATTCAAGACTAGGTATTGAGTGGTTCAAGGCCAAATTGAGTGAAGTGATCGTTACAGTGGACGACCATTTCGACAAATACAGGTTGAACGATGCGCTAATGACAATTTACAATACCATCCGTGATGAATTCTCAGGTTGGTTGCTTGAAATCCTCAAACCGGCTTATCAAAAGCCAATAGATGCAATTACCTATAAAGAGGTCGACGAACTGTTTGATGAGGTTCTCAGGTTGCTCCATCCATTTATGCCATTTATTTCGGAAGAGATCTGGCAATTGTTGAAAGTACGGAACAATGGTGATTCGATTATGATCGCGCCATGGCCAAAACCCCATGAAAACTCCAGTGATACTTGTGAAAAGTTTGAACTGGTCAAAGAGGCGATAACCGGATTACGGGCAGTTCGCAAGGAAAAAGAGATTGCCAATAAAGAACAATTAAGGTTATTCATTCTGCCGGGTGAAAAAGGGTATATCCAGGAATATGACTCAATCCTTCTCAAGATGGGCAATCTTTCCGAACTTAAAATCTCATCAAACGAAATAGCTGGTGCAGTATCGTTTACAGTTTTTACTTCAACTTTTTATGTCCCTCTTGAAGTCGTAGCCAATCCGGAGACTGAAATTGCCAAAATTGAGGAAGAATTAAAATATACCGTTGGTTTTCTTGAATCTGTTATGAAAAAGACAGGCAATGAGCGGTTTATGAAAAGTGCCCCCGCACAGGTCATCGAATTGGAAAGAAAGAAGCAAACTGATGCCGAGGAGAAGATTAAAATGCTGGAAGAAAGGCTATTGTCCTTTAAGTCATCCTTGAATTAACCAAACAGACCTTCAAGGTTTTCGAAAACCTTGAAGGTCTGCAATAAAAAAGAAGACCTTCCGAAGATTCATATTGGAAGGTCTTTTGCTGTATTTAAAAATTGGAAGCTATCTCAGAACCTCATTGACTTCATGATAAGGAAGTCCAAAAGCTGCGGCGACACCTTTGTAAACAACTTTTCCATCCACTACATTTAACCCTTTTTTCAAGGCTTTGTCCTCTGAACAAGCGACCTTCCATCCCTTTGCTGCCAATTGCACGGCATAAGGCAATGTCGCATTGGTTAAAGCAATTGTCGAAGTGCGTGGAACGGCTCCTGGCATATTGGCCACAGTATAATGGATCACCTCGTCAACAACGTATGTAGGGTGATCATGGGTTGTCGGAATAGTCGTCTCAAAGCAGCCACCCTGATCAACAGCCACATCGATCATGACCGTTCCAGGCGCCATTGTTTTCAACATATCCCTGGTGACTAGGAAAGGAGCCTTTGTACCAGGAATAAGAACTGCTCCCACAATCACATCGCTTACTTTGACCTGTGCCCTGATATTGTAATCATTTGACATCATGGTCTTTACATTTGCAGGCATAATATCGTTCAGATACCTTAGTCGACGAAGGCTGATATCCATAATTGTAACATCTGCACCCAATCCAGCTGCCATCTTGGCCGCTTCTGTTCCAACAATGCCACCACCAAGAATCAAAACTTTTGCAGGAAGTACTCCAGGAACACCACCCAGTAACATACCACGTCCTCCAAATGTCTTCTCCAGGTATTTGGCACCTTCATGTATCGACATACGACCTGCCACTTCGGACATTGGAATCAGCAAAGGAAGAGAGCTGTCATCAAGTTCAACGGTCTCATATGCAAGGCACACGGCTTTACGTCTGATCATTGCGTTTGTAAGGGCTTCCCCTGACGCAAAGTGAAAATAAGTATAGACCAACTGACCTTCTTTGATCAGCTCGTACTCAGATGCAATTGGCTCTTTCACTTTCATGATCATTTCAGCAACTGCATAAACATCTTCAATTGCAGGAAGGATTTTTGCACCGGCAGCTACATACTCTGCATCGGCAAAGCCACTTCCATTACCGGCAGTAGCCTGAACATATACTTCATTTCCACGTTTCACCAATTCCGCAGTGCCAGCCGGAGTCAATGCAACACGGTTTTCGTTATTTTTTATCTCTTTTGGTACACCTATGATCATATTCTTAAATTTTATTTGGGTCAAATGTAGGAAAAACTTCCAATACAAAAATATGATTAAAGTCCATATATACAGCCACTTTTACAATTCTGTAGAATTGAAACCAAACATTGTTCATTTGATTACATATCCAATTTATCTACCTTGAATCGTTACAAAAAGAAAGATATATCACCCAAAAAGTGAATAATTATAATTGTATCTTTGCCACCTGTAAAAAATGAAATTAAAGAATGCCAAAAATCTCAAAAAGGGGAGAATTATTACCCGAATCAGCGATCCGCAAATTAGTGCCGTATTCCGAAAAAGCCAAGGCACTTGGACGGAAAGTCTATCATTTGAATATAGGCCAGCCCGATATAAAAACGCCGCCACATGCTATCGAACGGATCAGAAATTTCGATTTTGAATTGATCCCTTATGGCCATTCGTTTGGAAATGACACCTACCGAAGAAAGCTTGCGCAATATTACAGAGACCGTAACTTGGAAGTAACCGCAGACGAAATTCTGATTACAACAGGAGGTTCAGAGGCAATTTCGTTTGCCTTCATGGTCTGTTTTAATCCAGGTGACGAAATAATCGTTCCTGAACCATTTTACGCCAATTATCTTTCGTTCGCTATTGCAACAGATGTTGTAATCTGTCCGATCACATCAAATATTGTAGATGGGTTTCAACTACCATCTATCGAAGAATTTGAAAAGGTGATCAATCCAAAAACTAAAGGTATTTTTATTTGCAATCCCAACAACCCGACTGGTTACGTCTATACAAAAGAAGAACTCGAAAAATTGCGGGAACTGATCATCAAATACGACCTTTATCTGATCTCGGACGAAGTTTACAGCGAATTTGTTTACGACGGCAAAATTCACCATTCGGTACTTGA
>CAIYPA010000153.1 GCA_903927965.1 uncultured Bacteroidia bacterium
ATGGCGATCCGTGCAAGTGCAGAGGGATGGCAATCCGGTGATCAATTGATCTGGACTTTTGGAGGGACCCAATGGCGGAAGGGGCAAAATCTTTCATGGAAACTCGATGTGATGGGCCAGCCTGAATTGCTTGCCTGGGGATTTGAACCCATTGAATGTAAGAACAATTCAATTGAGATTTCCGGACAGGTTGCATCTGTAAGTTTGTTGGATTCAGCCAAGACAAAAAAACTGTTTACAGTTTCAGGAAACTGTGGTTCAAAATCTATTCCAAATATTGGGGACGCTTCAGCATGGTTGAATATTGAAACCTTTAAAAAGTCAAAATCAGAACAGTTACCAATCCTTAATGGAATTGTACCACTCGAAAAGGATAAACCGGTTTATTGGGTTTTCGAAGCAACTAACAAGGAAGTCGCCCCGGATTTGTCAAAGATTAATTCTCCTGAGAAAGCTTTTGCCGAAGGTTTGAAACGTACTCAGGCATTTCAGGATCGGTTGAAAATCAATACACCAGATCCTTACCTCAATGCAATTGCTTCTGCTTCCGTAGCGGCTGTTGACGGAACCTGGTATCCTCCGGTATTTGTTCACGGTGCCTTGCAATGGAACAACCGGTTTCCCGGATGGCGCACGATCTTTGGTGGAACGATGTATGGCTGGCACGACAGGGTGAGGGACGAGGCCAGATTTTATACCAATTCTCAGGTTAAAACATCCGATAAAAAAGAAGCGAAAGCCGATCCGGCAACCTTGCTGACAGAACAACACGCCGACTCACGGTTTTATGGCGTGGGACATATTACCAAAGACCAAAACTTCTACGATATGCAGACCCAGTTCTTCGATCAGATTGTAGAAGAATACCGGTGGACCGCCGATCCCGAACTTCAGAAATTCTTTCGCGAAGCCTTGGAGTTGCACCTGATCTGGATCCGCGACTGCTTCGATCCGGACAGCGATGGTACTTACGAAAGTTACATCAATGTCTGGCCCACAGATTCACAATGGTACAATGGTGGCGGATCGGCAGAAGAAACTTCCTATGCTTATCGTGGACATCTGGCAGCCAAGGACATGGCGCACAATGTCGGAGATGTTGAGTCTGAAAGTTACCACAATCAGATGCTTGACAAAATCAAAAAAGGTTTCTTCGATCAACTTTGGATCAAAAGCAAAGGACATTCGGGTTCTTACCGGGAGCAGGGTGGCCATGAACGGTTGCATGAAGATCCATGGCTTTACAGCATCTTCCTGCCTGTCGATGCCGGTTTGACTTCACCTCTACAGTCCGTTGAATCGGTTTACTATTCTGAATGGGCTTTGCAAAACGACAAAGTGCCTGGAGGGGGACGGCAGGTGTGGACTTCCAACTGGGTCCCTGCGATCTGGTCGGTCCGCGAATTGTGGCCGGGCGATAACTACCATTTGGCATTGAGCTATTTCCAGTCGGGATTGCCCAACGATGGTTATGATATTTTGCGGGGTACTTTTATGCGGACAGCTTATAACCATATCTCTCCCGGAAATTTTGGGGGCATACAGGGTGGTGTCGATTTTGGCGATTGTGTCCATACTTTTTCCAGGGCATTGGTTTCCGGTTTGTTTGGATACCGCCCCGATTATCCCAATAATCAAGTAATTCTTTCACCCCAATTCCCAACCGATTGGAACAAAGCATCCATCGAATTACCGGACGTGAAAATTGCTTTCAACCGAAAGGGGAATATAATCAGCTACAATTTTGAATTGGCCCGTATGGCTAATCTTGAAATGCTTTTGCCGGTACAGTGCGAAGGAATTAAGCAGGTTACCGTTAACGGGAAGCCTGTAAAATGGGAATTGCTCCCCGGCGTTGGTTGCAGCACCCTGAATATTAAACAGTCAGAGTTGGCAAAAGCTGATGTGATAATCGAAACCATTCAATCCTTGCCTTATTTTCAGCCTGAGACAGTTGAAGGAATCATTGGTACACCGATTCAGCTCAAAGTTAAAGGTGCAAAAATCACCGAAGTTGATGATCCGCAACAAATTATTGAAAATGAAAAAATTGCAGATGGAGTCTTGACAGCAAACCTCATTGGAACCAAAGGTTACCATACCGTTGTATTAAAGGCAGTTGCAGGCAATGCGCCACAATGGCGGGTTTTCCGTATTAAAATTACTGATCCAAAGGGGGATGCCAAAAATGAAGCCCGTTTTGTTGCGGAAATCCCGGCAAATGCAGTTTGGGAAAACGTTGATATTGCTTCAAAACTGAATGCCGATATCCGGACCATTTATCAGCAGAAATACCTTACTCCACGCCCCAATACCGTTTCTGTGCGTCTCGGTACCGATGGTTATTCGCCATGGACTTTTCCACACTGGAAAAGTTTGCCACCAGAGATTAAATTGAATCAGGTAAGTGGCTTGCTCAATGGTCAAAATAAATTGGTCACCCCGCAGAAAGTTCCTTTCAATTGGAACGGGAATGAGAAAAACATTTCATTTACCTCAATGTGGGACAATTACCCGAAGAAGATAGAATTTCCGGTCAACAAGAGCGGTGATGCCATCTATTTCCTGGTTTCGGGTTCCACCAATGTGATGCAGTGCCAGATTGCCAATGCAGTTATCCGGCTCAACTATGCCGATGGACAGAAAGATTCCCTCGAACTGGTTCCTCCTGTCAATTACTGGAATGTAAGTACGATCGATTCCCATGCTACAGCTCCGGGTCAAGGTAGCAGGATAGATTATACTTCCGAGATTGACAGGTTTTGTATGCCTGCCAAATTTCCCGAAACAGTTCAACTGGGGGAAAACTGCCGGGCGATGTTGTTGAACCTGAAAATGCGCAAAGGTGTGCAATTGAAAAGTATCACCCTTGAAACTCTTTCGCAGGAAGTCGTAGTTGGATTGATGGGGATTTCGGTGATGAATGGGAAATAGGGAATGAAGGAATGAAAAATTAAAGAATGAAAAATTAAAGAATGAAACAATTAATAATATTATTCCTGATCATTTTTCCTGGCCTGACCTTGGTTGCACAAAAGGGTTATGATCTTTCAAAGTACAATGTGGTCTGGAACACGCCTAGTGAGGATTCCTTTGGTTCGATGCCATTGGGAAATGGCGACATTGGCCTGAATGTCTGGGTGGAGAAAAATGGCGACTTGTTATTCTACATCAGCAAGGTGGACGCTTTTGATGCTGGTCACCTTCTTCCCAAATTGGGGCGGATCAGGATAAAAACAGAACCGGCACTAAAGTTGGAAAAGTTCAGGCAAACACTCAACCTGATGGATGCCTCGATTCTCATTGAAGCAGGAGACCTGAAATTCAAAGTTTGGGTCGATGCCAACCAACCTGTAATCAGGGTAGAAGGAAGCAGCTTAACCCCACGGACAGCAACGATTTCAATGGAATCACTCCGTCCGTTAATCAATGTGAATGAGCCACTTCCACAAACAGGAACTGTGGGTGTTCTTTTCAACAATAATGAGAACCAACTGGCATGGTGCTACAGGAACCTATCCTCTAAATGGGCTGAAAACTTCAAAAGTCAGAATACACCTGAAATGGTTGCCAAAACAAAAGATCCGATCCTGAACCGTACATCGGGTTGTTTGTTGCAGGCCTCCGGTTTTACACTAAAAAGCAGCACGGCCCTAAGTTTGCAAAAAGCATGTATACAGTTTGATTGTTCCATCAAAGTCATTTCGATACAACCGGAATCGTTAAAGGATTGGTTGTCTGAAATTTCAAAGCCAGCGAAATCGGATTGGATTGCCCATTGTGCCTACTGGAAATCGTTCTGGGACAGGAGCTACATCAATGTCACCTCAGGAGGATCAGGAAAATTCAACCTCGATCAGTGTCGTTTTACCCAGTTCGCTCAGGGCTCAAAAGCTTATGAAGGGCATAAGGAGATTGATGCTGCACAAAATGTTTTTCAGATCAGTCAGCGGTATGCTTTGGAGCGGTTTTGCGAAGCTGCTGCCGGAAGGGGCATCGTTCCACCTCCTTACAATGGGTCGATTTTCACAATGGATATGCCTGCCGGGGTAATGGGTTTCAATAAGACCAAGGATAAACCGGTTTCTCCCGATGGCCGCGACTGGGCAGTCCTTTCGTTTATGTGGCAGAATACGCGCCATCCCTATTGGTCGATGGCCACACGCGGTGATTATGACCAGATCAAACCAGGGATGCAGTTTGTTCGCGATGGCCTCGACATTTGCCGTGACCATTGCCAGAAGATTTTCGGACATGAAGGGGCATTTATTATGGAGGCAAGCTGGTGGCACAATGTAGGGGTTTTCAACTGGGCAGGAGTTCCGGCCCATCTTCGGTATCACCAATTGGCTACTGTGGAATTGCCCGCAATCATGTGTGAATATTACGAACATACAAAAGATCGTAAGTTCTTAAATGATATATTGTTACCGTGTGCCGATGAATTCCTGAAATTTTATGAGTTCCAATTCCCCAAACGTAATGCAAACGGGATCATGCAAATGGAAGGGGTTGGCTGTGCCGAAACCTATCAGGGAGTCACCAATCCCTGTACTGAAATAGGATGCATGAAATACCTGCTGACTAAACTGCTTTCCTTCGAAATTGACGAATCCCGCAAGAAACATTGGGGTGATCTGCTGAAAGCAATGCCCGGGGTTCCTTTGCGACGGATCTATGGTCTCGACCTCCTGGCAGTTGGTGACAAATACGATCCAGGGCGGGTCAATTGCGAAAGTCCTGAATTGTACTCAGTCTATCCTTTCCGGCAGGTTTGGCTGGGTCAACATGAACTGTTGTCAAATGCCCGTCAGTCGTTCCATCTGAGAACGACAAGCCTTGATGGTACGGACGATAATCAGTCAACTGAAACAGGTGGCTGGCAATCGTCACCGGTCCAGGCAGCTTACCTTGGTTTACCACGAGAAGCTGCGCGACTGGCAAGTATCAATTTCAACGATCAGTTTATCCATTGGAACGACAATATCGATCCGTTGGCTCCTTACCCAAACCGGCCAAGGGCAAGGTTTCCAGCTTTCTGGGAGTGCAAGATGGATGGGACACCCGATAACGATCATGGCGCAAATTCTGTGAATACACTGCAAAGCATGTTGTTGCAAAGCGATGGGAAGAAAATTTTCCTTCTTCCTGCCTGGCCTGAGGATTGGGATGTTTCATTTAAACTTTGTGCAGCAGACAATACAACTGTAGAATGTGATTACAGGGATGGCAAAGTTCAGTCGCTCAAAGTTACTCCCGAATCCCGGAAAGCAGATATTATCGATAAAAGTACGCCCGAACAGCGCATCAGGACACTGGTAGAGGTGGCGTTGTCCGATCACAATTACCTTTTCCGATTGCAACCTATGCTCGATGCACAACCTATTGCTGGGAAATCAACAGCCTCATGGATCAGTAAATATGGACAGACAATCGAAGGGTTTAAGGCAGGACCCTGGACACAAGCTCTTTTCAAAGACAAAGTTGTATTTGTCCATATTTTAGATTGGCCCAAGGAAGGTCTCCGACTGTCGGCAATTCAACGTAAATTGATCTCAGCCAAATCGATCACAGGAAATATCCAGATAAAGCAGGATGATAAAGGATATCAGCTGACCGGGACTCCAGACCCTTTAAACACTATAGTCCGTCTCGAATTTGATTCTTCGGTTGAGCCAATTGCCATGGCACTACCTTCTGTTGGTTCTTTAACTTCAGGACGTACTCCAACAATCACAACCGATGCAGAAGGTCGCATGATTGCAGAGGTAAATTTTGAGAAAGAGCAAACCATCCATAGATTCGAAGTGACGATTGACAATCCTGGCTACCTCCGTGGAGCTGGAAAACCCTTTGATTTACAGGTAAAACTGAGTGATGGTTCGTGGAAAACAGTCTATAAGGGAAAAGTTTATGGAACCATCTGCGGAAAGGAAATCGATCCGGTTACTACAAAATCTGTCAGGCTGGTTGTTCAGGCTAAAGTGATTAAACAGTTGGATCTCTTCCAATGAACGGATATTTTTAGGAACTTTCCGAAAATTGTTTCAACTCTTTTATGTGATGATTCAAAGATCAAAACTGTCGATTCAACAACTTATTTCGGTTGAGCCCCTTCAATCGAATTAGTTTTGAACCATGTTTAATTTTAGAATCGAAAATACAATGAAAATGATCACATTAAATTTATTAATTGCTGTCACACTTTTAACAAATGCGTGCAACAAAGACGAAGTGGCAGATGCTACAACAACAACGACCGGTACCACCACAACCAATGGTACAGGAACGACCTACACCAATGTAGCCTATGCCACCACTTCATCGGCGGAGATGATGGACATCTATTTACCTTCTGGCTCAGGACCTTTTCCTGTGGTTGTGATAATTCATGGCGGAGCTTTCCTGATGGGAAGTAAAAGTGACGAAGTGTCTAATTGTGCTGCACTCACTGCCGCCGGGTATGCAGCTGTCAGCATTAACTACCGTTTGACCGGCGAAGCCAGGTTCCCTGCACAAATTCAGGATTGCAAGGCAGCAGTTAGGTTTCTTAAGGCTAATGCGACCAAATACAAACTGAATCCGGATAAATTTGGTTCATGGGGTGGTTCTGCTGGTGGCAATCTTGCATCCATGCTCGGAACTTCAAGTGGAGTAACTGAACTTGAAGGTGCCTCTCTTGGTAATTCCTCCTTTTCTTCAAAGGTGATTGCTAGTGTTGACTGGTTCGGTCCGATTAATTTCCTTACCATGGATGCGGAAGCTGCAGCTTTGGGTTTTACCATCTCAACCAACAGTGCCAACTCTCCTGAATCTACCCTCATGGGTGCAGCGGTGCAAACCATCCCCGATCAGGTGGCCAAAGCCAATCCAACGACTTATATTACCGCCGATGATGCTGCCTTCTTTATTCAGGTGGGAAGTCTGGACAGGAACATTCCATACACCCAAAGCCAGAATTTCTACAATGCTTTGAAAACAACGCTTGGCGCAGACAAAGTTTCGTTTGAATTGATAGATGGCGCAGGTCATGGTGGCGCACAATTTACGACAACAGCCAATTTGGCGAAGGTGATCGCCTTTTTCGACAAATACCTTAAATAAACGGAAATGTTAAAAGCCAATAAAGCAATAGATCCCAGATACATCCTGGCAATTTCCCTCACAGGAGGCTTGTTGTTGTCTCTTGTTCCGATCCTGTTTGCTTTGGATGAATTCAGGTCCCCTGGTTTTTACCTTCGATTATTGGATGTCGCGTTATTGTACGCGCTTGTTGCCGGCATGTTCTATGCCGGCATCTTGTTTAATCTCAAATGGCATAAATTGTCGGGATTGAGAAAATGGTCATTCAATATTGTCTTTTTAATGCTTTTCACTTGTTTGTGCATAGCCATACATTTGCCAATCTGGAAGGCAACAGCCCATGTTCCGATTCCTTTTTATTTCAAGGATGAAATAGTCCGGAATACAATCATCGTACTTGTTAGCTTTTTTGCGGTCCGCTTATTTGTAAAGAACACAGAAAATCAATATCTTAAAGATATTAATGCTGATTTGCAGACCCAGCATCTAAACAATCAGCTGACTGTCCTGATGAATCAGATCAACCCACATTTTTTCTTCAATACATTGAATACCCTAAGCGGTCTGATCCAGGAAAATCCTGAAAAAAGTGAAATATTCATAGATAAACTATCTCATGTGTTCAGGTACATCCTGAACATGCAGGAAAAAAGCAAAGTCAGTCTGGCTGAAGAGATCAGGTTCGCACGTGATTATGCATTTTTGTTACAGGTGAGATTTGAAGATAAACTGGAGATCATCTTTATGGTAAATGATCAAAACAGTTTCATGGTTCCGTCGTTGTGTACCCAGTTACTGATCGAAAATGTGATCAAACACAACCGTATGAACCATCAGTTCCCGGTGACTGTCAATATCAAAACGGAGGACGGGTATCTGAAAATAAGCAACAATCTCCTTCCACAAAAAAGTGAAAATTCTACCGGGCTTGGACTGAAGAACCTGAACAGAAGAAGTGAAATATTATCAGGAAAACCCATAAAGATCGACCAATCAGATGGTTTTTTTTGTGTAAGTGTTCCATTAATCATGTCATAGGATGAAGATAGTCCTGATAGAAGATGAAGGCGTTGCCCTCAGGAAACTCAAAAAGGTCATTACGGAAATTGATCATGAAATTGTGATCATTGCTGAACTGGAATCGGTTTATGATGCAATTAACTGGTTCAGGCAGCACAACAGTTCAGACATTGACTTGATCTTTTCAGATATTCAGCTCTCAGACGGACTCTCTTTCGAGATTTTCGAAACGCTGAATGTGCACTTGCCGATCATCTTCACAACGGCTTACGATGAGTTTGCCCTAAGGGCCTTTAAGCTCAATGGGGTGGACTATCTATTGAAACCCATTCAGAAAGAAGAGGTTCAAAAGGCACTTGACAAGTTCGTGAGGACCAAATGCGGCTATTCTGGGGATCAGCTATTGCATTTGAGTCAAATAATCAAACAGTTAAAACAACCCATTAAGGTTTCTCCTGTTTTTATTTCATACAACAAAGACCAGATGATTCCAGTCAATGCAGATTCTGTAGTCTGTTTTTATACCAGCAATCAGGTTGTCTTTGCAATGACGGAAAACAGGGAATATGTGATGAATGAAACCCTTGAAGAGATCGAAAATCGATTGCCCGGGGATATCTTTTTCCGGGCTAACCGACAGTTTATTATCCAAAAGAGATATGTGGTCAATGCAGAAATATTTTTCAACAACAGGCTTGTAGTTCATCTTCAGTTGAAGACATCAGAAAAAATCATCATCAGCCGCGATAAGTCTGCCTTATTCAAGGATTGGCTAATTGGTAAATAGACCGATTTCCTGTTGGCGTTTTCAATCCTTTTCAGGTATTATCATTTTTATCGGAAACGTTTCCGAAAATAAAAACGTTTTCGGAAACGTTTCCGATGAAAATCGCAAAAGCCAACATCTATTATGAATCAAGATCATTTATCTTTACCCATGATTTAGAATCCGGATTAAACCAATTGACAGATGCACCGAACTATCGCTTTCAGCTTAATGTTTATACTCTATTGCCATCTGCTTATCGCACAGATAGATAATGGAAAGTTTCCTTTGGTTTTCCCTTTTGAAAATCAGGAAGTTACCTTAACCAATTCATGGATCAAAGAACATGAGAGCTTGAATACCAAATACTTGCTTTCATTGGATCCCGAAAGGTTATTACACAACTTCAGGTTAAATGCCGTCATTCAATCGGATGCCAAACCTCTGGAAGGCTGGGAAAGTCCCAATTGCGGATTGAGGGGGCATTTTGTAGGGCATTACCTTTCGGCATGTGCAGTTCTAATCCAAAGGGAAGGTGATACCTTGCTCAAAAAGCGGATCAATTACATGGTTGAGGAATTGGAAAAATGCCAGCAGCAGCTTGGGGGCAAATACCTGAGTGCCTTTCCCGAAAGCGATTTTACCGTTTTGGAAACCAAATTTGGTGGTGTTTGGGCACCTTATTACACCTTACACAAGATCATGCAGGGATTGCTCGATGTTTACACCCTTACCGGGAATAAAAAAGCCTATCGGTTGGTTGTGAACATGGCAGATTACGTAAAATGGAGGATGGCAAAACTATCGGATGAAACCATTGAAAAGGTGCTTTACACCACTGCTGCCAATCCGACCAATGAAGCCGGTGGCATGAACGAGGTGTTGCACAACCTTTATGCTGTTTCAAAGGATCCGGCCCATTTGAAATTGGCAAACTTATTCGACCGTAAATGGTTCAGTCAACCGCTCACAGAAGGGAAAGACATCTTGTCGGGATTACATTCGAATACCCATATCGTCTTGGTGAACGGGTATGCCAGACGATTTGAAAACACCGGTGAGCATGCCTATTATGATGCAGCAGTTCATTTTTGGGATATGCTGGTCAACCACCACTGTTATGGAAATGGGACAAGTAGTGGACCGCGTCCCATCTCCACAACGCCGACTTCGCGGATTGCTGAACATTGGGGTGTGCCAGACCACTTAAGTGCTACTTTAACGGGCGAAATAGCCGAATCGTGCGTGACCCACAACACCCAAAAACTGACAGCCAACCTCTTCAAATGGAGTGGCGAACCGCAATATGCTGATAATTATATGAATACATTTTACAATGCCGTGATGGCAACACACAATTGTGAGAACGGCACAACTGTTTATCACCTACCCCTAGGTTCCCCACGGAAAAAGAACTTCCTCAAAGAGAATGATTTTAAATGTTGCAATGGAACGGCCATTGAAGCTTTTGCGAAGTTGAATGCCAATATTTATTTCCATGACAATGAAAATCTTTGGGTGAACCTCTTTATTCCTTCAAAGTTAAATTGGAAAGAGAAAAATCTGATTTTCAATCAGACAGGCAATTTCCCTGAAGATCCCAAAGTTCAGTTTGTCATTTCAACTCAGCATCCGGCAAAATTCAAGTTGAATTTACTGATCCCTTCCTGGGCAAATGAACAAACAAAAATCCTGATCAACGGAGTGGCTGCCAGTGTAAAACCTATTGCGAACACTTTTTCCAGCCTCGACCGGACCTGGAAGAATGGCGACCGGATTGAGTTACTGTTCAGCTATGATTTTCACCTAAAAACGATGCCCGACGATAAAAATGTGCTTGCCCTTTTCTACGGACCTGTATTGCTCGCCTTCGAAACAGACAAGGAACTGATCCTTAAAGGAAGTCACGAAAGTATTCTGAAATCTTTGGTTAAAGAGAAAGAGAATTTTTCTTTTAAACTGAATAACAATGGGATAGCTTACAACCTCACCCCATTTTATAAAATAACAGGAGAATCTTATGGCGTATATGCCACCATCAGAAATGAATATTAAAAGGAAAATGAAATGAGAATACTTTTTCTGGTTATTGCCAGCCTTCTTTTATCGCTTTTTGGTTTTGCCCAGAATGGAAAAACACTTTTGTTTAAGGATGGTGACCGCGTTTGCTTTGTCGGTAACAGCATTACCCATGGTGGCGAATTTCATTCCGATATCTTTTTGTACTACGCCACCCGGTTTCCAAAGGAAAAAATTTCGTTTTTCAATTGCGGCATTTCGGGCGATGTGGCAGGTGGCATTCTAAGCCGGATGGATTCTGATATACTGGTTCACAACCCCACAGTGGCCGCAGTAATGATCGGGATGAACGATGTCAACCGGAATCTGTACACCAAAGCCAATGAAGGAAACACAGATGCCGATCAGAAGAAAGCCTCTGCCATTGAAGGTTACAAAAAAAATACGACCAAGATCGCAGACATCTTTAAGAATTATGGGTCAAGGTTGATCCTTCAGTTACCGACAATTTACGATCAGACGGCCAAAATCGCAACGGAGAACCTGTTTGGGGTCAATGATGCTTTGGGGAAATGTGCTGAACACCTGAAAAGAGTAGCTCCTGATTATCAGGCTACTGTGATTGATTACTATACCTTGTTGAAAAACATCAACGAAGAAGGTCAAAAGAAAGATTCGACTTATACGATTATCGGTGCCGACAGGGTCCATCCGCAATCACCCGGTCATCTGATCATGGCTTACCAGTTTCTGAAAACCACCGATGCGCCAAAGTACGTTTCCAAAATTGTGATTGATGCCGGTCACCAAGAAATTACAGAAACCAACAATTGTCAGGTGGAGATCAAATCTTCAAAAAAGAACAGACTACAATTTAATTGTACGGAAAATTCACTTCCTTTTCCCGTAAAGAAGGAGGCCCTTCCCGCATTAAGTTTGGTTCCCTTTACAGAAGAGTTGAATCAGGAAATTCTGCAAGTCAATAATCTGGAATCGGGGAAATATCATCTATTCATTGACGATATTTTAATAAATACCTATGATTCAAACAGTTTGCAAAAAGGGATCAATCTTGCCAACGACACAATTACCCCACAGTATCGGCAGGCATTGCAGGTGAGGGAATTGTGTGATGAATATCGTGCAATTGGCGGGAAATTAAGGAACATCGCCTATATCGAATACAAAAACCTTGACGATTTTAAAGGAAACGTGAACGATTTCGAAGCTGTTAAAGCATTTCTTGATCAGAAAATTCCTCAGACAACCCATCCATACATCAAATCAAACCTCGAACAATACCTGATTAACAAGCCTAATCAAGAATTATATAAGGCCCAGTTGGCAGAGATCAGGAACCGGATTTATCAGGTCAATATTCCGGTAAGTCATTCCTACTCCATTGTAAAAAGCAATCAATCAACGATTTCAAAAAATGGGTTGCTTTTTCTTTTAGCGGGTCAAAGCAATGGGGTAGGACAGGGAGATTCCACCAAAAGTCCAAAATGCATCCCTGGTACTGCCTTTGAATTTGACGCCACTGCAAACGATTTTATCCCATTGAAAGATCCGGCAGGAAAGGCATGGAAACTCTTTAATAAAGCAGGGACAGGAAGTGTTGCACCATCCTTTGCCAAACGGATAAATGAGTTGACAAGCAAAACGGTGTATATGGTTACAGCCGCCAGAGGTGGTGCTTCCTGCAACCGGAAAGCCGAAATGAGCAATTATGATACATGGGATACTTCAGGGAAATTGTTTGATCAGTCGGTCGAAAAAACAAAAATGGCGGAAGCAAAATCCGGACAGGCTCTTTCCGGAATACTCTGGATGCAAGGCGAACGTGATGCCAATGCGATCCTTGCCGGACAGTTGACCACTGCTGAATATCAGGCTTCGCTGGAAGGATTGATTCAACGTTTCAGGGCACAATTTGGCAAAAAACTACCATTTTACATCGTTCAGATTGCTTTTCAACAGGACAAAGCACCTGAGGGTTGTCAGGCTGTCAGGGATGTGCAGGAAGCAGTGGCCAAAAAGATGAAGAGGGTTTACATCGCTTATGGCGAAACAGGAGAGTTTGCCAAACGCAAATGGTTCAAGGACATTGTCCATTACAATCAGGAGGCGCTGAATGATATTGGAACCAAAGTTGCCGAATTCATTAATACTTTGTGAATCTTAGAGCCTTGGTGACTTTGTGGCAAAAAAGGATTTTACATAGAGGCACAATTTTCTAAAACAACTCTCATATTTAATTTTATAGCTTTAATACAATGATTAAAATGCTACAAAAAACGCTGGTACTGATATTTATCCTGGCACTTTTTAAACCTTATGATGCTGTTTCACAAAACAATGAATCGTCCCCCGATCTGAACATCGGTGCGATGGTTCAGCCGGTTCCATTGGCCAATAAATTCATCGAACCAGGATATTATGTCTGGTGTGGCTCTGTCACAAAGGGAAAAGACGGGAAATTTTATATGCTCTATTCGCGTTGGCCTTTAAAAGATGGGTTCTACTCCTGGCCGGTCACTTCCGAAATTGCCGTTGCAGTAGCAGATCATCCTGCCGGACCATTCAAATACCTGAAAGTGGCCTTGCCTGCCCGCGGCACTCAATTTTGGGATGGTTCTGCCACCCATAATCCGGCGGTGGTGAGCTATAAAGGGAAATATTACCTTTATTACATGGGGACGAGTTCCAATGCAGTCATTACGCAACCTGTTCCGGCGAGTGGAAACTGGTGGCATTACCGCAACAGTCAGCGGATCGGTGTGGCAGTTGCCGATAATCCCGATGGCGACTGGAAGAGGATTGACAAACCTGTTTTAAGTGTCAGTCCAGATTCTACTTCATACGATGCGCTGATGGTTTCCAATCCTGCCGCAACCTTCGATGACAAAGGGAGGGTCATCCTTTTATACAAAATGGTTTGCAAAAATGGCAAGATCAACGGAGGACAGGTGCATTTCGGGGTCGCATTTGCAGATTCCCCTTTTGGACCATTTGTCAAGCACAACAAGACCATCTTTGAGGCTACTGATGGTGCAAAAGAGTGGATGGTGGCAGAAGATCCGTTTGTGTGGTTTCACAACGGGAGCTACTTTGCGATTGTTCGCGATGTAGTCGGAAAATTTACCGGCGACAGTGGGGCATTTGCCCTGATGATTTCCAAAAACGGAACAGACTGGCAACCTGCAAAATACCCAAAAGTGGTTGGCAGCACCTTTCTTTGGGAAAATGGTGAAAAAAGCGTTTCAAAACTGGAACGCCCATGTCTTTACCTTGAAAACGGGGTGCCTAAATATTTATACGGAGCAACACGGGCGAATATAGAACAGACCATGTCGTATAATGTGGCGGTGCCGCTTCAAAATCTGAAAAACGTTCTTAACAAATAAGAAATTTGTAAATTTCCGATATTCTGTAGTTAAGACCATTTTAACCTGGAATATTAAAGTATAGATTTTAGCTGTTATTTGCTGTCTAATTCAATGAGTTAATGAATAAATTTTGCAACATATTATTAATATTTATATTTTCTGTTTTTTCTTGCAATAGTGGTTTACAGAAAAATGAAATGGACACATTAGTTGACTGTAGTGGAAAAACCCATCTCAAGTTTATTGTAAATAATTGCAAAGACACAACCGTTTTTCATATTCAATCACGCACAGTCATCCCTTGGAAGTTAGAAAATAAGCAAATTGTAATACCCAAAGATGGAATTTACAACCTGACTATTAACTCAACCCATCCAATGTTAGACCTGTTTTTCTGTCAAAACAAAAGATACCCATTGTTTACGATTCCACATGACACATTGAATGTCTACGTTGACCTGGATTTAAGCGGGAATCGTCAAAATTCAATTCATTACGCGGGTAAAACAGAACATATTAACATCTATTATCATGAAAAGTTTGAGCGTTTCAATTATCCTGACATAGCTGTACCAGCAACAAATTATACTTCACCATCTTATTCTATCTATGAAGGAGCTGTAAAGATTGATTCATTGTTCAATGAGGAGAAAAAATTCTTATTGAATTATGAAAACGCAGCTGATTTACCGAATTGGTTTATTGAATTGGAAAAACTGAATTTGTATTATCACAGTGCAGAATTTAAATTAGGAGCTATCTCTTCCAGAAATCAACTTAATGGGGAAAATACAAAGGCAAATGACCCCTATTTTAATTTTCTGGATTCAGTTCCTATTCATAATCCCAAAGCATATTTATCCTCTCGCTATTTTGAATTCTTAAGAGCATATTATTACAATACAAATATGGACAAATATGAAGCTAATACAACTGGATTTGAAAGAGCATTTGCCATATTAAAAATAAATCTTCCAGATATTTTAAATGGGTTATCGGGAGAAACCAGAAAGCAGTTTATAGCATATCATTTTTCATGGTATTATTTTATGACTAAAAATACCAGTGAGGTTTTGAAATTAGATTCCCTGTTTGGGACAATTTCCAACTATGTCAATGATAGTAAATTGGTTGATGTTGTGAAAACCAATCGAAATTCTCAAAATGAAGATGTGAAAAAAGTTTCCTATTTAAACAAAGGTGAAAAGGCTCCAGATTTCTATCTAAGGATGTGATATGAAATAATGTGTACATTTGTGCAAAATTCAATGTATGCAAGACGATAAACGTTTGGAAGAAAAATTCACTTTGTTGCTTCCTCATTTAGATGAAAGAGGTAAGCGGTTGTATTTGGCATCTGAATC
>CAIYPA010000154.1 GCA_903927965.1 uncultured Bacteroidia bacterium
CGTACGGGTCTCGTATACAGCGGTTCATTAAGATGTGGTGCTATTTTCTGGTAATGGGAAAGCATAACCTCTTTTGCGCAAGCGTTCGAAAGTAACCGTTGTGATAAAAATCGGACATTGGGCAACTGCCCATCCTCCCATTCGTGTCCTGCTCCATTGATATGTATGGTATTTTTGCTTTGAAGCCTCCGTTTCAACACGAAAAATCAACGAGATGCGCGGCATTGTGCCAGTCGATGTACAAAACAAACCCACTAGCCATATAACCCCTTTTCGTATAGCTTGGGATCATCGGGTTCAAAGGAATGAAAATCAAACCCTATGGCAAACATCCTTTACAAAAATTCGTGCGATTCGTTGAGTAGATAAAAGTCTGTGTCGCAATCCAAATATTGTTTGTTTTCTCAATGCGTTGCCATTGGGTTAGGTTTGACCTCAGCAAATATCGAAAAGATTAAAGGAATTATTGGGTTTAGCGGTTTCCAAAACAAAGCCAAAAATTTTTGGAAAGAGCCTGTGGGTCGAGTGATTTCCAATCGCTTTATTCACCTCGATTGGAAATCAAAGGACCCTATCGTGCCAAACCATGCCATTGCGTTTATAGGCTGAGCTCCAGACTCGTGTTTTTAATCCTTCCACAGTCCCATCCCCAACGGGGATAAACATGAATAACCCTGGGTAACCGGTCCGGCAGCAAATCCCTGTCAAACCACAAAACTATCTGGGACCGCGTAACCCAGGGTCAGACCGCAAACCTCCAAACCGTCCGCGAGCAAAGGTTCGTAAATGTGCAAATCTCCATTCGGACGGAAATGGCAATTCTCTTAAAAGTCTGTGGCGTAATCCAACAAAACCTCCACTGGTGTCTGAAGAGAGATAATCTGAAAGTAAATGATTGTATTCGATCGCTTTTGCAAGAAAATGAACACTTGCAAACTATTGTTTTATAAGTTAAATTTGCTGTTTAAATTAAAGTTATTCCTTAATAAAATTGGATTTGATTTATGGATACAATGTTGATACAACTTACCAACCAAAAGGCTGCGGGACTTTTGCACGAATTGGAAGAATTACACCTCATCAAGGTTTTAAAAGAAAATATTGGAATACCATCACCCAAATTGTCAGATAAATACAGGGGTATCATCAGTATTGAGGAAGGTCAGAAACTTAGCGAACACATTGAAAAAATGCGTCAAGAATGGAACAATATTTAATTGACACCAATGTCGTTTCCGATTATTTTACCGCCTCTTTTCCAGTTGGTGGTTTGAAGTTAATGGATTCCGTTTTTGACTCAGTTCCAAATATTTCCGTTATTACTCAGATTGAGCTGCTCTGCTGGAAAACAAATTCTCTTAGTGATAAAAACTCCTGATGCCATAATTGCTGCCACAGCCCTGGCATACGATTTGACCCTGACAACCAACAACGAAAAAGATTTTTCACATATCAAAGGACTAAAAATTGTTAATCCTTATAAAGTTTAGTCTCTTTTTTCCTTACCACTATTTCAACAATTTAAGTAATCTGGCAACACAAAACCGTCCGCGATCAAAGGTTGGTAAAGTGTGAATCTCCTTTCCGACGGGGATGGCATCTCTCTTAAAAGTATGTGGTGCAGTCCAGAACAATGTCTTTTGAAACCTTGTGGCGCAATCCAAAATTTCGATCAAACTGCATTTGCTTTGCGGCGCATTGATCATTTGCACTCATAACAACTTGATGATTGCGCCGCTGGTTGATGGGTCAATCATTTGTTCTACAATACTATAACACCTACGGTGTATTGATAAGTGCTAAGAGAATATTGGGATTTCAAAAACTTGATACCCTTTGAAACCGTTTCAAATTCCTACATCAGTCCATTCTCCGTAGGAGAACCCCAAAAATAACCCCGGGTAAGCGGTCCCGAACGAAACCCCTGTAAAAGCGCAAAAGTACCTTGGACCGCGCCACCCGGGGTAAAATGGCAACAGCTAAATCCGTCCGCGAGCAACGGTTCTGAAAAGTATGAATCTACATTCGGACGGGGGTGAAAAGATAATAACAGTGCTTCAAAATCGGTAATGTGTATAGAGCGAACCTTTGGGCAATTTTTGGAATTTTGTATCGCAATTCGTAAATTTGATTGTTTTCCCAAGGCGTTGCCATTGGGCTAGGTAATATTAGGCTTTCAGCCTGACGACCATGCCGGGATAGTGATGGTGCTTCAAAATGGTAATTGTAAATGGAGTATGAATGCAAAACAGATCATGATTATAGATGCGGGTCATTATCCTGGCAATATCAACGCCACGCAATAGCAGATGAAAGTGCTGTTATGTTGTTTGGGATCTTCATGCAACTTTTGAAACTTTGTGGTGGAGCCGATCTAAAAAAAATAGGTTTAGGTTATGGTAATATTGGAAAGAAAAATAGAAACAAATGGATTAGAATAACAAACTATTATTAAATCTGATATTATTGTCAGTCTGTTTTCTACCGCATGAAAAACAAATAAACGGAATAGTTAAACCGTACCAATAATTATGTAATACTCATATTGTGATGATTTTAAAATAAAAAAGATAGAAAAAGTGAATCTTTTTTTTCTCCCAATCGTAAATATCCAAAAACATTTCAAAAACGATTAAAATTTTTTCTCAATTATTAGTTTTTAACCTTTAAATTATATTTTTATGGCTTTTCAACCCGGCGATTATTATAATGCAACTGCAAAAGTTACGTTACATATTGGATTTGCAGACGATGCCGATGGCGGCATTAAGGGAGGTACAATTACGAATTCTGATGGAAGTGTCCACAAGCTCACATCAGGTAATTTCGGTTACATAGATAATGCAAATCCTATAAAGGGGTTTGCTGTAGCGACAGTGCTTGAACCACATGATTTCCAATCCATTACATTTAACTGTACGGATATGAAGAGTAGTACAACGCTGGAAGGGTATGGGGCAAGGGTTTGTGCCAGCGGAGTACAAAATCTAAGCGGTACATACGCAAAAAAGGCAGTACCAACCGCTGTAGTTGGACAATCATTTCAAGGCGGTATCGTAGCCTATATTTTCAAACCTGGCGATAAAGGTTATGTAGCAGGTGAAGTTCATGGTTTAATAGCAGCAACAAGTGACCAGGCTGCTACAAGATGGGAAGGTGGTGGTGGATGGTCTGTAACCGGTGCAACCGAAACAGCATTAGGCACGGGTGGGGCAAATACGACAAAAATTGTAACCGCTCAAAAGACAAGTGCAATTTATCCATTTGCCGCTAAACTTTGCAGAGATTACAATGGCGGTGGTTTCACAGATTGGTATTTACCATCAAAAGATGAGTTAAATATACTTTACTTAAACAAAGCTGTAATTGGTGGTTTTAGCAACGAAAACTACTATAGTTCTTCGGAGACCAACGTGTCTAATGTTTGGTATCAGGACTTCACCAATGGTGTTCCGAACAACAACATGAAGAGCTGGGGCTTTAAGTGTCGTCCTGTCCGGCTTTTCTAAGGATTTATCTATTTTGTTATTCGTTAAGAAAATAGCCCATGTGTCATATTGAATTGACGCATGGGCTTTTAACTATATCTTCATCCGATCTGAAAGTTACCTTGCAACTTTACTTGCCTGGCTTATTTACTCAAATACTCGATTATCCAATCACCGACTTCAGTTGTACTTAAAGCTTTTGACTTGTCATCTAATAAATCTTCGGTAACGGCACCAGCTTCAATCGAAGCTTCGACAGCTTTACGGATCAATGCGCCCTCTTCCATCAAAGAGAAAGCATATTCGAACATCATAGCAGCCGAAAGTATTGTCGCACAAGGGTTTGCTATATTTTTACCTGCAGCTTGCGGATAGGATCCATGGATCGGCTCAAATACTGAAGTATGGATACCAATCGATGCAGACGGCAACAACCCCATTGATCCTGAGATTACACTCGCCTCGTCGGTGAGAATATCGCCAAACATATTTTCGGTCACCATTACATCGAATCTTTTGGGCCATTGGATGATCTGCATGGCTGCATTATCGACAAACATATAATCAACAGTCACATCGGGAAAACTTGGCTCCATCTCTTTGGCAATCTGGCGCCATAACCTTGAAGTGGCCAATACATTTGCTTTGTCAACGACTGTTAACCGTTTGTTGCGTTTCATGGCAAACTGGAACCCAAGCTCCAGGATCCGTTCCACTTCCATGCGGGTATAAACAGACGAGTCAAAAGCAGTATTCCCATCTTCTGAACGTCCCTGGGGTTGTCCAAAATAGATACCTCCGGTCAGTTCGCGGATTGCCACAAAATCGACCCCTTCGATACGGTCCCTTTTAAGCGGTGACTTATCGAGCAAAGATTCAAAAATGATGACGGGACGGATGTTGGCATACAACCCCAACTTTTTACGCATAGAAAGCAATCCTTGTTCAGGACGTACTTTTGCAGTTGGATCGTTGTCAAAACGTGGGTGCCCGATTGCCCCAAACAATACAGCATCTGAATTCATACAGAGGTTGTGTGTTGCATCGGGGTAAGGATTCCCAACCTCGTCGATGGCGACAGCACCAACCAGAGCGTTGTTTGTTACGAGTTCGTGACCAAATTTCTGACAAACTAATTTTGTGACGCGGAGCGCCTGTTCGATAATCTCAGGCCCGATTCCGTCGCCGGGCAAAACAGCAATGTTAAGCTTCATTGATAAATATGATTAATAAATTTGTAACTATCTAATTTTAAAGCGACTGGCGGCTGGCAACTGGTAACTGGCAAGCTGCACGTGCTGGTAAGATGATCGCATTTCAAAATATTTTTTTATTTCTTTATGATTGGAATTCATTCATATCAGTAATGCACTATAAATTAAGCAATTGGATCAAATCCACCCTGCCCCTCTTTATGAAAAGGGGAGCCGTTCAAACATAATTTGTTCCTATAAAATATTCTCAAGAATAACTTGACTACAAGTGACAACCAGTTTCCTTAATTCTTTCATTCCTTCATTAATTCAGGCCAACCTTCGAA
>CAIYPA010000155.1 GCA_903927965.1 uncultured Bacteroidia bacterium
GCCGTCCTGAAACCGGTTATGGTTATATCCAGGTTGCTGAAAAAGCTTCGTTCGAGCAAATGGACAATCTTTTCAGGGTGAAAACCTTCACTGAAAAACCCGACCGGAAAATGGCAGAACTGTTCATTGAAACCGGCGAGTTTTATTGGAATTCCGGAATTTTTGTGTGGTCGGCAAAAGCGATCCTCAAAGCTTTTGAACAATACCTGCCCGATGTAAATGCCCTGTTCGATTATGGCAAGAAACTCCTCAATACACCCGATGAGGTCAACTATATCCACAAGGTCTATTCTGAATGCCGGAATATCTCGATCGACTACGGCGTGATGGAAAAGGCACATAACGTGTTCGTGCTTTGCGCCGATTTCGGATGGTCGGACCTTGGAACATGGGGGTCGCTTTACGAAAACCACGGTAAAGATCAACATTCCAACGCAGTTAGCGGCCAAAGGGTCTTTTTGTACGATACCAAATCATGCATCGTGAACATGCCAAAAGAAAAAATTGCGATTATCCAGGGACTTGAGGGCTATATTATTGTTGAATCGGAAAATACACTGCTGGTGTGCAAAAAGGATGACGAACAGCAAATCAGGCATTTCGTGGCTGATGTCATGCTCTCGGAAGGGAAAAAATGAAAAAAAATATATTCTTTCTACTCGCAATAAGTATGTTCTTCACTGCGTTTTCAAGTGAGAAAATTGGCCGACAGGTACTCGATTTATCAGGCGAATGGCTTTTTTTCCTCGATCCAGAGAATAAAGTGACAGGCGAAAATTGGCAGACAAAAACTTTTACCGATTTTGTAAAATTGCCCGGTACGACAGATGAAAACAAGAAGGGGATCCTGAATACAAATAAAACAGAGACGACCCATCTTTCAAGGGAATATTCATGGTTTGGTAAAGCCTTCTATCAAAAGAAGATCGTTGTTGACAATAACTGGAACGGGAAATACATCCGTCTTGTCATGGAAAGGACAAAACCTACCAAGGTCTGGGTCGATGGAAATTCTGCGGGTTCAAATACAAATATTACAACTTCCCAGATTTACGATTTGAGTAAATTACTTACTCCTGGTGAGCATATCCTGACCCTTATGGTTGACAACGGGAAATCTGTACCTGTAGAAGTGATCAACTCTTCACATGCCTATGTCGAACATACGCAAACAAACTGGAACGGGATTATTGGAAAATTCCTTTTGGAAGCCTCCGACCGGTGCAACCTCGATGATGTCCAAACTTATCCCGATATTGACACCAGATCGGTTAAAGTAAAGTTTAACCTGAACAATCTGGATAATAGTGCTAAAATACTCAATATCAATTATAATGCAGTTGCCTGGAACTCAAAGGATTCAGGAAAATCAGTTGCGAAAACGGTTGTAGTTACTTTAAAACCGGGGGAAAATTTAATCGAAGAAGTCCTGAACTTAGGAAGCAATGCCTTGTTGTGGGATGAATTTCAACCAGCCTTGTACCGGTTGTCCATTTCGGTGAGGACAAACAATAAAGTCATTGATAAAACCACGACCACCTTTGGGCTCAGGAAGTTCTCTACATCAGGGACGCAGTTTGTAATGAATGGCCGTCCAACTTTCCTTCGTGGCAAACACGATGCCTGTGTATTCCCGTTAATCGCCCACACTGCCATGGACAACGAAAGCTGGATCAAGTATTTCGGCATCCTTAAAACATGGGGCATCAACCATGTCCGTTTCCATTCGTGGTGCCCCCCGGAAGCTGCTTTTGAAGCCGCCGATCGTTTGGGGCTTTATCTTCAACCTGAAATGCCCTATTGGGGATCGGAGGATGCCAAAAAGACAGAACTTATCGGATTCCTGCGCAAAGAGGGTCTGAACATTCAGAAAACCTACAGCAATCATCCTTCATTTGTCATGTTCGCTTTGGGAAATGAATTGTCGGGCGATTTCAATGTGATGAAAGATTTCATCGGGACTTTCAGGGCTGTTGAAAACCGGCACCTTTTTGCATATGGTTCGAACAACTATCTTGGTTTTAAGGCTCCTGCCGAAGGCGAAGATTACCTGACGACCTGCCGGATCGGTGGCGAGAATACCGGCACATTTGACACGCATGTTCGCGCATCTTTCTCGTTTGCAGATGCTTACGATGGAGGTTATATCAATGGGAGTTATCCGAATACCGTGATGGACTATTCTGGAGCCTCGAAGAAAAGTGTTGTCCCTGTGATCAGTCACGAAACCGGTCAGTTCCAGACCTATCCCGACTACAATGAACTCAAAAAATATACCGGCGTACTTAAGCCCTGGAACCTTGAAATTTTCAAAAAAAGGCTCGAAGATGCAGGAATGGGAAACCAGGGAAAAGATTTCTTCCGTGCATCAGGAGCTTTGAGCGCGATCTGCTACAAAGCCGATATTGAAATGTGCCTTCGCACCAAAGATTTTGGCGGTTTTCAACTTCTTGATTTACAGGATTTTCCAGGACAAGGAACTGCCCTTGTTGGCATGATGGATGCTTTTATGGAGAACAAGGGCATTATCCAGCCAGAACATTTCAGGGAGTTTTGCAATGATGTTGTACCGTTGCTTGTGGTCGAAAAGTTCTGCTGGACAAACGACGAAACCTTCAAAGCAAAAGTCAAAGTGGCCAACTATTCAGCCAAAGCATTTAAAGATCAAAGCATTAAATGGGAAATCCGAAATAATGGAAACCTTTTGCTCGAAGGTAAATTGAATAACAACATCGCTCAGGGAACCCTGGCGGACATTGGTGAAATATCAACATCACTTTCGGGAATCAAAAGCGCCGTGGGAGCTGAGTTGGTCTTGTCGGTTGAAGGGACAGTCTATAAGAACCGTTATTCGATTTGGGTTTACCCGCAGAAACCCAATATTGCAGTTCCGTCCGGAATTATGGAAACCTCTGTTTTGGATGGAAATGCAATCGCAAAGTTAAACCAGGGGGGAAAGGTGCTGCTTTTCCCTGATCCTAAAACGATCCAATCCATCTCGGTTGGTGGGCTTTTCACACCCGATTACTGGAACTACCGGATGTTTAAAGGAATATCCGAAAATGTCAAGCAACCGGTTTCGCCTGGAACGCTTGGTATCCTAACAAATCCGGAACATCCTTTATTTGAGCAGTTCCCAACTTCATTTCATTCCGATTGGCAATGGTGGTCCATCGTAAAAAATAGCCGCCCCATGATCCTCGATAGTCTTGATAAAAACTATATACCTATCGTTCAGGTAATTGACAATATTGAAAGGAATCACAAGTTGGGATTGATTTTTGAATTGAACGCCGGAAAGGGAAAACTTTTGATTTGTATGGCCAACCTTCCGGTCCTACAGCAATATCCCGAATCCAAACAGTTGTATCTAAGCTTGTTAAATTATATGGATTCGGATAAGTTTCTTCCTGTTTCCAAATTGACAACAGAAGACCTGCTTAAGCTATTTAATCAAAAGGTTGTTCAACAGAATTTAAAAGAAATCAAAAATATTTCTTACTAAGTTATTGTATTCCAAATATTTAGAATGATATCCAAGAATTACGCCATATATACAACAGGCGGGGCCTCTTTTGAACAAATGTGCGGTTCACTGTTGTACCAGATGAAAGAGAAGGACAATATTCTGAAAATCGTATTTTTTGGTTTGTCGAAAAGCAATAAGGAGTTTATCAGCCATCTTCGGATTTTGCGCAATTGTGTCGATGCCTCTTTTCCCGGCAGGTTGCTCCCAATTTGCTATGTGTCACAATGTCCGCTTGAAGGCTCGCTGAATGCCGAAGTCCTTCATATATCCTCTGCAAAAGACTTAACGATCCGTTATGGCGAAAATTATCTCATATTGGAGAACGGATCTGGTCGTGAACTGATTACGGGTGGACTGTTGCCACCCGATATTACTGCACCCATTTCAATTCAGTCGGATGCTGTATTTTCTTCCCTAGAACAAATTCTGGTAAAAGAGAATTTTCCGCTCAACAGTATTGTACGTCAGTGGAATTACATTGAGAAGATAACCCGATTCGATGGTCATCACCAACATTATCAGGATTTTAATGATTCGCGTAGCCGTTATTATTCCAAATCGGATTGGTCTCATGGATATCCTGCCGCAACAGGAATTGGCACCCATTTGGGAGGCGTTATGATCGAATTCGTTGCCTTATCGGGCAACGAAACGATCAATATGGCTTTGGACAATCCGTTACAAATTTCTGCACACCGCTATTCCCAAAAGGTATTGTTGGGCGAAACCGATAAGTCAACTCCAAAACTTGCCTCCCCAAAATTTGAACGTGCTCGGATTATCGGATCACCTTTGCGGCAGACAGTTTACATTTCGGGGACCGCGGCCATCAGAGGTGAAGTCAGCTGCATGGTTGGAGATGTTGTGGAGCAGACCAGGATAACCATGGAAAACATCGATCATTTGACCTCCCCTGGTAATTATCCATTCCCAATAGGGACAAGGACCTACAAATTGTTACGTGTCTATTTGAAGGACGATAGCCTTATTGAAGATGTAAGCCGCTATCTTTCAGTTAATTATCCTGAACCAGATAAAATTTACATTTGTGCCGATGTGTGCCGCGACGAGCTA
>CAIYPA010000156.1 GCA_903927965.1 uncultured Bacteroidia bacterium
GTGGGAGCTAAACCTGGAATTCTTGCAAAAGTGACCACTGCGCTTCATGTTGCAGGAATCAATATCAGTTCTGTTCTAACATCTCAGATTTCAATCAATATTTTAATTGCAAAGAAAGATCTGAGTACGGCTTATGCTGTTGTGAGTGCCATTGAACTTCCTGTTGTAGGGCGGCTTCAAATTGCTGAAAATATTGCAGTTGTGGCAGCAGTCGGGAATGGGATCGCTGAAAACTATGGTGTTGCCGCCCGTATTTTTACTGCCTTAGCCAATAGCAGTATCAATGTCCTGATGAGTTGCTCAGGTGCTTCTCCAATTGTCAGCTATTTTTTGATCGAACTCAAAGACCGGGTTCCCGCAGTCAGGGCAATCCACCGTGAATTTTTTGAAACAAATCTTGTTTAGTGGCGTTTATATTAGTAAATAAATAATAACAATAATATCAATTCGTTATGAGTTCAAATTCATTAAAATTCGAAACAATGCAGGTCCATGCCGGACATACCCCCGATAGTGATACTTTATCAAGGGCAGTACCAATTTATCAAACATCCTCCTATGTGTTCAAAAATGCGGAACATGCCGCTAACTTGTTTGGACTTAAGGAGTTTGGGAATATCTATACAAGGTTGATGAATCCTACAACCGATGTTTTTGAAAAAAGGATTGCTGCCCTCGAAGGTGGAGTTGCAGCACTTGCGGTTGCATCGGGACATGCTGCCCAGTTTATTGCGATTACCAACATTGCTGGTGCCGGTGACAATATTGTAACCTCACCCTATTTGTATGGTGGTACTTTCAATCAGTTCAAAGTTACTTTTAAAAATATCGGAATCGAGGCACGTTTTGCAGCTGATTTAAATACGGATAATTTTGAAATGCTGATCGATGACAAGACGAAAGCCATTTATCTTGAAACGATTGGCAATCCAAGTTATAATGTACCTGATTTTGAGAAATTTGCTACCCTTGCCAAAAAACACGATCTCCCATTAATTGTTGATAACACTTTTGGCTGTGGGGGTGCACTTTTCCGCCCGCTTGAGCACGGTGCAAATATTGTTGTCGAATCTGCAACAAAATGGATCGGTGGTCATGGTTCATCCATTGGTGGCGTTATTGTAGATGGTGGCAATTTTAATTGGGGAAATGGGAAATATCCTGCTTTCACCGAACCTTCAGAAGGTTACCATGGCTTGAAATTTTGGGATGTGTTTGGAACAGATGGCCCATTTGGAAATATTGCATTTATTATCAGGGCGAGAGTTGAAGGTTTAAGGGATTATGGCCCGGCTATCAGCCCTTTCAATTCATTTCTTTTGATCCAGGGTCTTGAAACATTGTCCTTGCGGGTAGAACGGCATGTTCAGAATACATTGGCATTGGCAAAATGGCTTTCGCAACACCCTAAAGTCGAAGCTGTAAGCTATCCTGGTCTTGAGGGTGACGTGAATTATGAATTGGCATCAAAATACTTACCCAAGGGTGCTGGTGGTGTTTTGACTTTTGTTGTCAAAGGTGGAAAAGAAAAAGCAAATCAAACCGTTGAAAATCTTAAACTGGCAAGTCATCTTGCAAATGTTGGAGATGTTCGTACGCTGATTATTCAACCGTCCGCAACTACGCATTCACAGTTAAGCGACAGTGAACAACTAAGTGCTGGTGTCCATCCTGCCGGATTGCGTGTTTCAGTAGGGATTGAGCACATTGACGATATTATTGCCGACTTTGCTCAGGCACTTGAAAAAATTTGATTTAATAACAAACCTACAAGGTTTTTAAAACCTTGTAGGTTTAATTCTGAATAAAATGCCACTTAATCTTCCAGATGCTCTTCCAGCAATTGATTTGTTGCGTGAAGAAAATATATTTGTGATCGATGAAACAAGGGCCAGTCATCAGGATATCAGGCCTTTGAAGATTGTTATCCTTAATTTGATGCCATTGAAGATTGCAACTGAAACCGATTTGTTACGGTTATTGTCCAATTCGCCAATACAGATAGAGATTGACTTCCTTCAGATCGAGGGTCATATTTCGAAAAACACTTCGATGGATCATCTCAATGCTTTTTATCATACATTTTCTGAAATTCAGGGCAACACCTACGATGGCATGATCATTACCGGTGCCCCGGTGGAACATCTTCCTTTTGAAGAGGTTGATTACTGGGAAGATATTTGTAAAATATTTGCTTGGGCCGATCATCATGTAACTTCCACAATGTTTATCTGTTGGGCTGCCCAGGCTGGTCTCCATTATCATTTTGGAATCCCGAAGTACCCGCTTGAAAAAAAAATGTTTGGTGTTTTCGATCATCATGTTTCGGATTACAGGTTACCTATTTTCCGTGGGTTTGACGATATTTTCAGGGCACCTCATTCCCGACATACAGAAATTCTTGCTGAGGATGTATTAAAAGTTCCTGAGATTGAGTTGATATCATACTCTGATAAGGCTGGAGTATATATGGCGATGGCAAATCATGGCAAGCAGTTGTTTATTACCGGTCATCCCGAATATTCACGGGAAACCTTGAACCGTGAATACAAACGCGATTTTGAAAAAGGGCTTCCGATTGATCTGCCTGATAATTATTATCTTGAAAATGACCCTTCAAAAGAACCCGTTTTAAGTTGGAGGTCTCATGCCAATCTACTCTTTTTGAACTGGCTAAATTACTATGTCTATCAGGAAACGCCGTATAATTTGAACGATATCAAGTAGTTGGAATTCGTGAGTTTACTTCTTCGTTGGATTGCTGTATTTAAGTTGGTATTCTTTGATTACCCGTTTACGTTCCAACGCATAATCTTTTAGACCTTTTTGATAGTTGTTTTCTTCCTTCACGGCTTTCAGGTAGGCATTGTAATAGTTAAGTGCATTGGTTTTGTCCTTTTGAAATTCTTCGTAGGTGGTTGCGATTTTAAATAAAACTTCAACTTTAGTGGAATCAAGACTGTAAGCTTCTTTAAGGGCTTCAATGGATTTTTTAAACTCACGTTTAAGACCATATAAAATGCCCAACTGATTGTAAATATCAGACATATAATAGGGTATAGCTGTCTTGGCAGCGAAATTCATGTAGGCGAGACTTTGGTCAATATCTTTTAAATCCTTGTAGCACAACCCTATAAAAAGAGCGGAAGTTGGATCGTTGGGCCTAAGCATTAAGCTTTTCTGCAGTAAATAAAGGCTTTCGTCTGTGCATTTTTCGTAGTAATAACTGATTCCCAGGTTTTTGACTACATCGACAGTTGAATCACCCAACGATAGAAAAACTTCATAAGGGAGTATTGCTTTTGTATAAGCCCTTTTCCCGAAATGTGCATCACCAATTCTGGTGAGCAATGTTGTTTCTTCAGGAAATATCTTTAATCCCTTCTCAAGGGTTTCGACAATCTTTGGATAATTATCCTTCTTCTGGTACAAATTTGACAGGTTAATGTAATTATTCAGATCTGTTGGATTTTGATCTATTACCTTGTTATACAGTGATATCGCCAGACTGTCGTCTCCGGTTCTGGAAGCAGAAAAAGCCAATAATTTGTTAATCATTAGGTTAGTGGAATCACGTTTGTAAGCGGATTTAAGAATCTCAAATGGCGCTCTGTACGTTTTAAGATTAATCCATGCCCGTGCCAGTTTTAATGTGTAAACCGAATTGGTTGTGTCTGTTGTATAAAGTACTTTGTAATAAGGTAGTGCTTGCTTGTTGTTTCCCAGACTTGCGTGGGTTTCGGCAAGCTCGTTCAACGTGCTGATATTGAGGGAATCTAACTGAAAAGCTTTTTCCAGTGCTGCAATTGCACCTAAATAATCAAACCGCTTCTGAAGGATCTGGCCTTTTTTCAGATAAAGTTTGGGTTGTGCTTCATCTTTTGCCAATTCCGAATCAATGATTTGCAAAGCCTTGTCATATTCATTGTTTAGGATCAGATAATCAATCTCTTGGGCAAACGAAGCCATTGGAAGCAATGCAAAGATCGAAATGATAAATAGCTTAAACATGATTTGAAATTTTAAATTTCACAAATAATAATGCCACCAATCTCCGTTCTGTTTTGATGCATGGAAAAATTGGTGGCAATATGTTTAAAGAATGACTATTTCAAAGCAAAAGCTATGGGAATTGTGTAGGAAACGGCAACATTCACACCTCTTTGCTTTCCGGGTATCCAGATTGGCAGGCTTTTGACAACCCTTAGTGCTTCCGCGTCAAGGCTTGGACTTACACCCCTTGCAACCTTAGGATCAACAACTTTCCCCTCTTTGCTAACTACAAAAGTAATATACACCTTTCCCTGCGTTCCAGCTTTTATAGCATCATCCGGATATTTAATTGCTTTAGCAATGAACTCCCTCAAAGCTAGCTCCCCTCCGGGAAATTCTGGCATTTGTTCAACCACCACAAAAACCTGATCCTGTGCTTGATCTGTTTTTTGAGGTTCCTTTGTTTGTGTTGCATTGGTTTTCTTTTCTTGTGGAAGACTTTCAGAATAATCGAAACCGAAAACCATAAACAATGCAGCGGTAACCAATATACCCATGGTCAGTTTAGACGCTGCTATTTTTGAAGATTTTATTTTTGTTATCATTTTAATGCGGATTTTAATCAGTGAATAATTGAAATTATTTGCAAGAATTGGTTGTTGGATAAATGAACTGTTTAATAACAGTAATCTGTAATTCGCGGAGCTTACCCCGGGTTTTAATACGCCATTGTCGGCAAGGAATTCATGGTTTTCCCTTAAAGATCTTTTTAATAACCAGATAAAAGGATTGAACCATTGAAAAATAGTCAATAATTCTAAAATCAGAATATCAAAAGAGTGTCCTTGCCTGACATGTTCCATTTCGTGGGCAAGCATCTCTTTCATTCCTGGAAGTTCCGATTGTTGTTGACTGATAAAGACAAAATTATAAAATGAAAAGGGTGTATGATCCTGATCCAATTTAACGATTCGGAGTCCATTTTTTTTCTCAACCTGATTGTTTAATACAAGTCTTGAGATTTGCAATATTCTGTAAAATAGCAAGATAGTAAACATAGTCATTCCAGTAATGAAAATAAACCTGATCCATCCGATCGATTGGATTGTTTGTTCCAAAGACACTGAAATTCTTGTGCCATAAACAGTTACAGTTTCAAGAAGATTTTGTAATCGGGGGGCTGTTACAACTACCTCTTCCAGCATAACTGATTGCATCGGAGTGCTGACATGGACATGTATGAACGGGAGAAAAACTGAAATAAGTACTGCACCCATCAAATAGATACGGTTCAGCATGAAGAAAGTTTCCTTTCGTAGAAATGCCAGATAAATTATCGTGAACAATGTCAGGCTGATGCCCGATTCAATGACAAAATTGGTGATGGATGTGTTCATGGCCTTACTTTTTATCGTTTTCCAGATCTTTTTTTACCTCCTGTAATAATTCCTCAAGTTCCGAAATCGACATCTTGTCCTCTTTGGCAAAGAAGGAAACCATCTCCTGGAATGAATTGCTGAAATAGTTTTTGATAAAACCCTTCATATACTGTTTGGTATAAGCTTGTTTCGAGATCAGCGGATAA
>CAIYPA010000157.1 GCA_903927965.1 uncultured Bacteroidia bacterium
AATTCTAAGAAATGCCCCGAACCAAACTTAGTGGAGGTATGTAACTACCAATCACGAACAGGTTTCTTATGCGTTGCTTTATTTGCCAAAGTTATCTGTTTTGAGGTTGGAGTTTCCCAACTTCCGATTACTTAGTGGCATTTTTTATTTATATCATTTTGAAGTGCACTCATTTATCTGATTATTAAATCTACAGAGTCTCGTTGTATACCATCAACTCGGCAATTGCCAGTCCTGGTTTGCAACTATTGACCTGTAACCTTACTTTCGTTGATCGGATAGGGTTGAACCGGTGGATGCGGATCAGGTCGTTGCTGGTTGATATTTCGATGTTCTTCCATGTTTTCCCGTCCCAATATTGCAGATTGTACGACTCTATCCGGGTTTTGCCATCGCCTGGAGAATTTCGGCCTTTTGCCAATTCAACAATGCCGATTGCATTAAAGGTGGTTTCTTTGTCGAACAGGACCTCCAGATATGGATTTTTTACTGTTCCTGAGGAAGACCACTTTGTATTGAAGTTGTCATCATTGGCAAAGTCGGAGATGTCCATGTCGGACGACCAACTCGAATTCATTTTCTGCTTCTTTGCCAGGTTTGATGCAATAACCGGTTGTTTATAATAGGGTAGTTTTGCTGCCTGGCCCTGATTTTTCCACAATTTCCCAACTTCCTTAAGCTCTGTAAGTGCGTTATCATCAATTAAGCCATCCCGGTTGGGTGCTACATTCAGGATAAAGTTACAATGGGCATTGTTCAATGGGATCAGGTTTTCTTCAACAATGTATTTAGCTTTCTTGACGGTCTCAGCCGGAGAGGTCTCCTTCCAGAACCAATTGATGTTGATGGGGATACCGGCCTGGGCAGGCAGATTGTTTGTTTCTTTGGAGATTTTCTGTCCGGCATTTTGTTCGTAATGCTTCACGTCGGTATAAAACAGCTCATCGGCAGGGTATTTCCCGGCATTGTGCTCACTGATCAAACAGTTGGGCTGCAATGACTTAATATGCTTGTAGATCTCCTCAAAAGAGACGTCTTCATAACTGATCCTCGACCAACCGGCATCCCATCCATCGATCACAAGGCAAGTGATCTCACCATAATTCGTAAAAAGTTCAATCAACTGATCTTTGATAAATTGGGTGTTCTCCTTTTTGATCCATCCCGGACGGATGTTGTGATGGGTATCGAGAATTGAATAATAGAGAAAGACTTTCAATCCCTTTTTTCTGAACGCTTCGACATATTCTTTGACCACATCGCGTTTAAACGGGCTGTTCATCACATTGTAAGGGGTCGTTTTGGTTGGCCAGATACAAAAGCCAGAGTGGTGTTTGGTCGTCAAGCAGCCATAGGTCATCCCGGCAGAAATGGCTGCATCGGCCCATTGGTTGCAGTCCAGCTTTTGCGGATTGAAAACATCGGGGGAAAGCTGTGGGTCTGGCCAGTCGTCCCCGCCATAAGTGGGAATATTGAAATGGATGAACATCCCAAACCTCAGGTCAAGAAACTCCTGCTGCAAAACGGAGAGGGGTTTTGCTTTTCCAGTTTCCGCACCTGATCCCACCAATAAAGGTTGAACCGTTTTCATATTTAACTTCCCTGAAGATGTCCATATTGAACAGATACAAATCAATCCCAAAAACACTAACCTTTTAATATCCATGACCCGAATTTTAATAATTACGCAAATATTACAATAATTACATCATCATACAAAAGACGAAATTACCCAAAAACAGCACAAAGGTTTGCGCAAAGGTTTGCGGCAAGGTTTTCACCACAAAAAATGTTATAGAACATATTCCATTTACATATCCGGGAAATGATAATCATATTTTGCACGGTTAAGTCACCGTAGGTGATGAATATTAGTAGAAAAAAGTCACCCCCAAACGGCAGCGCAATCAGAAAGGCCCTAAAAGATCAACTGTTACATTTGCCACAAATGCAACAGTATATAGGAATCGCAACCTAGCCTTGTGGCTACAGTAACTTTGTTTAAAAGTTTAATATTCTGTTGGTTATATAAGATATGGTCATATTGTGATATAGATCCGATTCTACTAGCCTTTGCTTTGCGGCGCAAGGATCATCCGTTCTCCCAATAACCTCTTTGATTGCGCCTCCCAATGGGTTGGATTGTCTTTCTACCAATATTCCGCTCCTACCGGAGCTTTTGACTGCACAAATAACGAACTTTGGATTCCGAATCAGAAATTTATAGGATACGATTGGAACAGGTAGTACTAAACCGGAAATGCTGTTCGATAATTTCTTTCTTTCCGATTTAAGTTATAAAACATATTGATGCCTGAAGTTTCTATTCTTTTTCAATTACTTAAATCTCTTCACTTGGTTCATCGAACCAGAATTTCAAATAGTTTTACGGCACTAAATTTTTTAATCCTTTAGATTTTACTACTTTACCAATTGAAAATACGGCAGCCGGTCCAAAGGAACATCAATCATATAGGAGCTGCTGCCCTTGAATTTCTTCCCATCATCGGCTTTCCATTCGCCCTTGGGAAGCTTTATCTCGCGCTGGATTTTCCCTTTCTCCAACAAGGGTGCGACAAGAATTTGGTCACCCAACATAAACTGGTCCTTTACTTCGACAAAGCCCTGATTTGGAAAGACATATTCCATGCTCTTCATGATTGGTTCGCCGGTTTTCGCAGCTTCGTTGGCCAACTTCATAATAAGGGGGGTGTATTTCATCCTTAATGCAACCGCTTTCTTTACAGCTTCCAACTGATCGGGTTTCAGTATCCTCCAGGGAGCTACCGAGAATTGCATCATTGGCATCAGGGCATGAACTTGGGCAGAGCGCACAACCAATTCCCTGTCGAGCTTCGATTCGTCGAGAAAGGAGGTCCATTCTCCCCCACCGATCAGGTCGGGACATGAAAACGCATAACCGGAAAGGCCCTCCATGATCATGTTGGGGATGAGCTTGCGTAGATCGCCCCACGAATGTGATTTGTCTTGTAACCTTTGGGCCAAGGGTTGACCACCCATTTTCCAGCACGCCCTGTATTCGTTCAATGGGAAGCGCAACCCAAACTGTGTAAATAGCTCGCATTGTTGATTTGGGGTCACATTCCCCTTGCTTAACCCATTGGAAGGATAAAACCGCATGTCACCAGCATCGAATTTAAACCCATCTACGCCATAATCTTTGACCAGCCGGTCCAATTGTTGATTGAACCAATCGACCGCCGCAGGATTCGAGAAATCGAGCACCGCCGACTGTCCATTCCACCACTCGATCATCAGCGGTTTGGTTTGATTTTGCCAGGTATCGGTTCCTGATTTCTTTTCCAACAGCAATGCCTTCGATTTTTTAAGTGCGTTGTAGATCGCAGCCTGATCGGCACTTACAAACGGACAAATCCAAACCATCACCTTAAATCCCATGGTATGCAGCTTGTCGATCATCTCTTTGGGATTGGAGAAACGGCCCGGATGAAATTTCCACAACCCATAATCTTCCTGCCATGTATCGTCGATCATGAGTACTCCGGCAGGAAACCCATTGTCAAGAATTGCCTGCGCATATTTGGACACATCGACCTGGTTTTGATTGTAGGTCAGCTCGATCCATGTATTGTACTGAGGACGGGCAAACAACAATGTATCAGGCAGTTTACCATTTGCCGGAAAATATTTCTGCCTTACATATCGCTGGGCTTCTGCCAAAGTATTCCCTGATTTTCCTGTAACAACCTGGTTATAAGAATCTGTAATTTTAATTTCGTTGTCTTTGACTATGAAATTGTAAGGCAACTCGCTCCAGACAAACTGACCGTTGCTCGTCAATATCAACGGTTGGGCCTGATTGGAATTGTTGTTGCCATAAAAGTCGAAGGCATAATCGGAAGCAAAAGGCATCTTTTGCCCATCGTTGATCACACCGGCCCACACTTTTTCACCGGGTTGCAGGGTAATCTTTTGAATCTGATCCTTTACCTGCCCTGTGGAAATTTGTGCCAAGAAAAAAAGACAAGCTAATGGAAATATCGTTTTATTTATTTTCATTATATTAATAATCAATTTATTAGATATTATAATTGAATTGTGATACTTTTACCTGCATAATTGGATGCAGTGCGGAATAAGTTTGGAGGATTCCGTGCTTTGCTTTAATGATATTTGCTCTCTTATCTTTGAATATTTTCAACAAAAGTAGGTGGCGATTAATTAGAATACAATATGGACTACCCCAAATGCTTACGTTACAGTCCGCCATTTTTACAAACTATCTCTGTCTCCACATGTTTTCCAATCCCATAAAGTCCTCCAAGTGATATATTGAATCGGAATAAGTGAAAAGAAGGGTTCTATCGTCAACAATAGTACATTTTTTTCGCTTTTCAACAGGTAATTTAAGAAGTTCAGGGAAATACTTTAAAGGAACAATAATAATTCGCCCGTCCTCAAGTTTTAACGTTATTTTTCCTGGAGTGTCGAATAGAACTTTTTCGATACATAGGGTAGTATTTTTCAAGAGCGTTATCATTTTATTAGAATTTTATGGTTTTAACTTTTTCTCCTTCTTTTACCTTTTTCTTTGGCTATATGCATTTGAGGTGGTTCATTAAGTGCATCGTAAGCAAAGATGAAAAATGTCAAGAATTTATAAATAGCAATTTTCGGCTTATCTTTATTCTTATTTCATATTTACATACTTTCGATGTTTTGACTATTTTCAATATCCCGTACTTTTTTATCATCGCCGTGATTTTAAATTTTCATTGAGACAAATCTACGAAAATTTTACTAAAGCAACAATTTTCCGTCTCCCCGTACTTTTTATAATTCAATATTGAATACACTCCGAAAAGAATAAAAGGAAGGCTTTTCGGAGTGAACTCATAGTTGAATTGTTACGCTTTTCCCTGCATAAACGGTCTGTGGCAATTCGATCGCGATTTCGCTGACCCCTTTTTCCTGATTCCAAAATGACCTGAAATTTGTTCCGCTCGTCCCTATTTTTCCGGTTACGTTCAAATGGATTTTGCCAAGTTTCCTTGATGGATCGGCCACAGAAATCTGTTTGATAGCACCACCCACAGTTTTTACCATGACCACACCCGGACTATCCATCCCAACCTTCAGATTATCCGCGATCTGAATTTCACCTGATGTGTAAAATACGATCTCACAAATATTCAGTCCTTTATGATTAACAGCCTGAATGTTGGAATTATTAGCCAGAATTTGAACCTGACGGTTTCCCCCGGTTTCAAGCTCTGCCTCTGTGGTTACTGGAACTACAATGTACTGATAACTGGCATTGTTTGGTTGCTGTCCATGGTCTATCCACAGTTTGAAAACATCTTTTCGAACCTCCTCCTTTGGGGAATCGGATTGACGATTAATCTGGAACCAGCTCCCTTTTTGTTCCTGATTGGAAAGGGTTATTTTGGTAGGTTCGGGAAACAGGTAGCCAACTCCATTGTGAAATACCCATTTGACCTTCTCAAGGGATTTCTCGCCTTTAGGGATCGTACTTTTTTTATTATCGGCCCGAACGACAACATCGCCTTTTAAATAACACTGATTCAATGTCGTAACTGCATTTAACTTTGCTTTTGAGGTGATGCCAGTTCCCATACAGACATACTCATTGTCGAAGAAGAACCAGGCCTTCTTTGCCACAAGCGGATCGTGCGGGCTTTTGAAATCGAAAACTGCGGCGCCATATTTCCCATCGGTGACAGCGCCCACAAAATCGGTCAACCCTTCTTTCTGGATTTCGGTTTCAGCAGGAAGCTCAGGCTTCTGCAGGATGGTTGCTCCCGGTATTTTCTGCCAATCGTTGACCGGTGCCAGATCGTCATATTCCTTGCCGGTAACTGTCAGGTAATTGGTGCCATCGCCGCGATGATGGTTCTTGAGGCCCTCTCCATTGTAGGGATATTCCATATTTTGATTTCGTGTGGAATACATCCTTACGGAGGTAAAAAACGTGGGCCTCTGGAACGTGAAGTACTCTGTTTGCCAAAAGAAAGTGCTGTGTGTCAAATTTGGGACTGCTTCGGTATGCCGGATGTGGATGATCTCTTCGAGTTCGTCTTTCCTGTAATCTGAGGCTGAAACCAACTTTTCCATCGATTTGGTCCCGAACGCTTTCTGGGCACCTTCGCGGGTAATGTCGCGGTTCAAGGCACCGGTATCTTCATATTTGCCGTAAACCATTTGCTTGCAAATCCCATCCAGATAATAATCGATCAATTGGTGAAGTGGCTTTTCCGAGAACTGATACTTGGTACTGGCCACAAAAGCTGCCCATTCGGCAAAAGCATCTGCATATCCCAAACCATAAGATAAGGTGTTATTGACACGGTCTTCCCGGTGATGGAAGCTGTAATCGTACTGCATTCCACGTCCTGTCGCAAATTTGATCTCCCCTTCAATCACCTTGATCACTTCGTTGAACTGTGCTTCATCACGTTTGAAAAGCAAGGTCTTGGCCAGAATACCGGCAATCTTGATCCTGTCGCCACTTGGCCTGGCGCCTGTCGCTGTCAGATTAGCACGGCCCACCATGGGAAGGGTTTTGGCAACCTGTTCTTTGGTCAGGTCGGTGTCCATAATCAGCAAAACCGTAACCAGCGAGGATGGCGTACCGATCTGGTTCCACCACCAGTTCTGGCAAATGAAATCGTTGGTCAACCAGTAGTTGAGCGCGGAATTGATCACCATCTTCAGCCCTTTATCGCCTTTCCACTTCGATCCTTTCTTTTTATAGGCACGGCTCAATTCGACCATATTGCTCAGGTGCTGACCATGCTGAAATCCAGTATTTGAAACATCGATGTAGTCGATGCCGGGCCATGTCCCATCCGGACGGATCGAAACCGTCAAATCCCCGATGTGCTTCTCATTGATGGCAGGAGACATCATTTCGGCAATGACTTTTTGCCGCAGGAGTTCAAGGTCGGGATTGGAAGTTGTCTTCGCCTGGATATCCTTAATTCCAAAAATGAGTAGAAAAGAAATGATCAGATATTTCATTTTTTTGAAATAAGTAGAAATATTTGGAAATAACTTCGGTAAAATAAATATATAAACTGCAGTATATTATGTAATTGCACTAAATCCCCCCTCCCCCCTTTTTCAAAGGGGGAGTCGTTCAAAGTTAATTTGTTTCCTTATTTGCCAGATAATTTAACTTTAAATGTACCATCTGCATTTTTAATAAGATAGGCTGGCAAGCGGATTTCAATCCGTTTTAAGCCATCAATTTTCCTGTCAAGGTAGAAGGGTGGCGGATCCAAAGAGATGACAGAGAGGGTCAATTCCGGATGGGCAAGGTTTTCCAGTTTCAGCTCTTTCCCATTCTGCCGAAGGATTGCCCCACCTTTTACGATTTCGACCTCAGCAGTGGTCATCATTTGCCATACGATGCTTTGCGTCGATTTGGTCACAGTGAATTGATCTTCGATCAGGATCGAGCGGTTGTCCTCTTTCAGAAACTTCCGTGTTGCTTTTTTAAGGTTTTCACCGTAAGAGGCAGTCAGGTCAAAAGTAGCTTCCGGATTATTCCCATCTTTGAATTCCTTCAAAGGCACGAACCCGTTGTTCACAAAAAGGGCGTTGTTGACCGTTATTGTACTGTGGCCATAATTGTTTTTTGAGAGCAAGGTCCAGCGTTGGCACTCCTGACAATTTCCCCATAGATCGAAACCGGTCTGCTCAATTTCGTTGTAGCTTTGATTTCCCGGATCGATCGACCACCTTACACCGTCGAGTTCAAAAATGAATGAGCCGGCATCCATGTTTCCATGGCTTGTGGTCCCTTTTCCACCTTTACCTCCAAAATAATAGCCACGTTTATCATTTTCAGGACCTTGAAAAATCACAATCGGGTTTGGTCCATCGCCCTTCCATGCCCTGGGCACAGTTTCGCCAGTCTTTTCCTTGTATTGCGAAATCCAAACCAGTGCAGCACCCGAAATTCTGGACAATTCACCTAGTTCCAGATTGGGGATCAGAAAACGTTCCTTTTCAAAAAAGGCTTTGTTGCCGGTCTTGGTGGCAAACCATGCCAAAGTCACATCGCCACCTTCACTTCGTTTGTCGCCACAATCGGCATAATTGAAATACCACGTGGATGGGGTATTCATCAGCACCCTGAACACGGCACTCTTTTTAAATGCAGGATATTCAGCAATGCCAAAATCGGTTCCAAACGCACTTTCAAGGATGGCAGCCGTTACAACGGAGAAACTTGTTCCGTAACCCCAATAGGTCGAGCCTTCGGGATATACACCATCGGGGGCATACTCCTGAAGGGCGTATGGCATCCCATTCAATGACCTGCTGATGGTTTTGGCGGCCAATTCGGGATCCTTTTCTGCAATTGCTATCGATGCTGCGATCATACCGCCATTGCAAACCTGGTTCCAATTGTTGGTCCCTTTGATCCAACCAGTATTCCCTTTTTCATTGTAACTTGGCTTGATCCCCTTCTCAATCAGGGAAGTTTTTGCCAGTTCGATGGTCGATTTGGGCAATTTGCCTGCGGTCCAATCGAGTGCCAGTGAAACAGCCATCGACATCTCTGCTACATCGAGGAAATGGGATGGGTTCCAATCCTGGAAATTACAGACGGCAATAACTTCTTCATTGATCCGCTTCAAAATAACAGGGCTTTTTTCGATCCGATAAACCATGCCGAGCATGTTGACCCGCAAAAGCATTTCCCGCGAAACTCCCAACAATCTACGTCCTTCGAGCTTCCGAACTAGCAAAGGCTTTTTCTGTATCCGTTCAGCACTCACCTGAATGGACTTGTACAAATTCTGAACAACCGGATCGATTTTCAATTTCCCGAGCAAATTCTTTTCAATGGCCGAATTAAGGACCATACGGGGTTGCGATTTGAGCAACTTGCTCTTAAGGTACTGCACCGACATAGGATTCTCCAATTTTTGTGGCCCCTTTTCATCCAAAGCGGTATTCTGGTTGGCATAAACAAGCACCGGTATAAAAAAGACCAGGCATAAAAGGCTTAACAAGACACTGATTTTTGATTTCATATTTTATATAATTTGTAAAGTTTTGTGAATAAAGCAATTAAAATATAATTTATCCTATTTTACACCCCCAACCCCTAAAGGGGAGTTCTTACCAAACCAAGTATATCCTAACTCTTTTTTGATACCGTTTGCTTCAACTTCAAATTTAAGGTTGGAAAGATCACCCATATCAGTGATCAGCCTGATTTTGACATTTGGAACTTCCTTCTGATAAGGAGCGACCAGGGACACAAAACGGATATCTGAATTGGCGGCTGTTTTATTGATTGAATAACAAAATGCAGGGCGCGGTTCTTTTTTTGTATACAAGAACGAAACCTGGCCTTCCTCCTCCCCCATTTCCAATCCGGGTTGTTGCTGGGTTTGCACCAAAATATTCCAACCTTCATTGTAACCAGATGTTGCCATAAAATCTTCACGATGATAAGCAGCATTGCCCGGTGCCAACTGAAAATGAAGGTCAATTTTCCCTGTCGCACTTCCATAAGCATCATCAATAATTACAAAATACCTTTTGTCGATAAAGAATACGGAACGCCTATGTGTCAGGTCTTTATAGCTTTTGTTTTCAACAACCAGAATATCATCGGTTTTTCCTGGATTCCACCTTAACAACACAGGTGCGTATTGTGAATTTTGACCATCGAGCGTAAGTGTCTGATGTACTTTTGTTTGCCTGAACCATGCCCGGTTTTCGGGATCCCCGCTGTAAATGTAGCTCCCTCCGTCAGGCATCAGCGTCCTTCCACCTGCCGATAATTCAAATGTTCCATTGTCAGGCTGGCAATGACCTCCCCCATTTGGACCACATTTCAGGATAAGGCAGACTGCATCTGTGTCCCACGAACTGCGCATCGAATACAATCCACTGGTTGGCAGTGCATAAGCAGTAGAATCTGGCTTTGTACCCTTTTGACCATCGGTTGCGAGGTACAAAAAATCGGGCCTGTTGAACCGGTCGGCCCATTCCTGGAATTTCTTTTTATTTTGCCCGGGCCTACCTGCCCAGGAATCCCCAAACTGGGCGTTTGTCCCATCGGGATGCCCCAATTTCAAAGGCACTTCACACATTTTTTGAACCTTGTCGACATAGGAAGACGGGAAGAAACCGGTTTTGCCATTTAGTTTGGCAAGATCATATGTCCTTATGAACCAATCGATACAACCCATATGGTAACCGATTGCAAGTTCCCTTTGATGACCGTCAGGATAGACCTGTATGTCAATTTCGGCATTCAGCCGACGGACTGCCTCGGTCAGCCATTTGTCCGAATCCCTGAATTCGGGAAATGTGATGGCGATAAAAGCCAAACCTTCAGCTTCCATCAGGCCCCAATTGCTTTTGGACGTATATTTGGTCATCAAATATTCTGCATGGTCATAAAAACTATTTAGGAATGCGACCAAAACATCAGGTGTAAAATTTGGTGAATTAATAAAATACTGAAAAAGTGCGGTCCAGCTATGTCCCCTGATACCGGCTTCAATCGAACGCCAGGCATAGATGTGGTCATTGTCGATCGGATTTTTCAACGTCCAGTCAACCAGCTGCCTGCACCATTCTTTTGCATATTTTTCATCACCGGTATGCCAATAGGCAGAAGCCATGGCATTCCAGAAATTCATCCGGTTGAGTTGCCACACCCATTCGTTATCGGGGACAGGACGCATCCCCCAATTGATATCGGTGCCGCAGAAGTAAGGCGGATAGGCAGATTGACCGACAAAGATGTGGTTCAAGGCATTGTCTGCGGATTTGATTTCACCGGGAGTTGCTGATTTTCCAAATCCCTCAGCCTGAAGTTTCGGGTCAACAGGATGCTTTACAAATGTCCGTGATTTGTAATAATGCAACAAATCAGCGGTTGCCAGTTCTGGATTGTCTTTGTCTTGTTTTTCCTTCTCAAATCCTTTGAAGTCCAGATCGAGCCTCGACAACAGTGTGGCCTTGTCATTTAAGGTGATGGCTGATCGGGCAACTCCTTTGCAATTGTAAAAACAAACAAGCAATAGTAGCAACGAACATGACAAACCAATCTTCTTTCCGATTTTCAAAGCAGAGATGTTTTCCATCTATTTATACAGAATAGGGCCACATCAAAAAGTGAAATCTTATGGCAAACCTTTAGTGTGGGATGGCATTAAAAAAAAGAAACCATAACCAGACATTCAAGTTTGATTATGGTTTCTTTATGGATTCATAATTTATTGCTCTTCAGCTTAGAAAGTTACAGGAGTGTAAGTTTCCATCACAACTGCCCTATCCCTTGCAACAAGGACCTCAGTAGCTTCATAAGAGTTTGTGGCATTGGAGACAGTGTATTTCAACTCAATCCCATCGCGTTGCTTATTGCCCCAGTTGAATTTCTTTGATGTAAACGTGCCTGTTCCGGTAATGGTATAGGCCGAACCCGGAAAAGCAGCTACCGTGCAGGTTGTGCCAGTAAAATTAAGGAGAAATTTAAGTTCGCCCGTCATTATTTTGGAACGGAAGAAAGTGGTCAATGATACCTGGTTTCTGCCGGTTGTGACCAACTTGGAAACTGTATTGTATTCAACGTAAGTTTCGCTATAAGTTGTTGCTTCAACCTCAGTTCCAGCTGCATTTTTCACTTTACTCGATCCATAATGGAAATAATTACCATGGTATTCGTTGATGTATTTAACGGCAAACATAGTAAAGTTCTTGGGTGCAACATTCCATTGGGAAGTAACTCGCGGATCTGCCGCTTTATTTACCGAACTTCCGGATAAGATCGTATCCACATCTGCAGATGACTTGAGCCTTAAAGGTACCACATAGGTATTTTTGATGGCCAAAGGATCTGCGAAAAAGGCATCCGTCAATTGAACTTCCACGCCACCATTGTACTGACCAGCAGGAATCACGATCTGATTAGGGGAACTCAACGTATAATAATTGGTTGGCAAAGCAACAATCTGGTCACCCTTATCGACAAACCGGATATTGTTGCAGAGGGTATTGTCAACCTCAAAAGTAAACTTTCGGTCCTTTGTGTTGGTGTAAATTCCACCCATGGCAACTGAAATGACGAATTTATGTGCGTTGTCATTTGCATTGTCATAAATATAATCCCCCAGGACCAAGGTCCTCACAGGGAACTGATAAGGGAAATAACCTGAAGTATAGTCAAAATCGGGATGGGTGATATCGAAGTTTTTACACGAGATCATTCCGATAATCAGTGTTAGTATTAAAAATATCTTTTTCATATTTCTATCTTTATTTATAAATACAAATTATTTCCAACCCTTATTCTGGATAAAATTAAACTTGGTCACCTCCTTGTCAGGAATCGGCCCGTATTGCATATAGGCATTGTCGTAAGCACGATTCTCAACAGTATAATAGGTATAAGTTGTCCCGTTTATATTCACACCCTTTGCTGGCACAGACAAATCTTCCTTCCAGCGGCGCAAATCCCAAAACCGGAATCCCTCGAAACAAAGTTCAAGCCTCCTTTCATTGCGGATCAAGGTCCGCATCTGGTCTTTGGTTGTTTGCGAAGTAAGATAATTATCAGGTTGGGTGATACCAGCCCTTTTGCGAATTGCAGCGATGACATCCCTAGCAGAGAATGCATTGGTTCCTTTACCATCAGGCCCCCATGTTTCATTGGCAGCTTCGGCATAGGAAAGATACATTTCTGTATATCGGATATGCGTCTGAAAATGCTGCTGTGTTGACAATGCCGAAGGGTTGGCATTCACCTCTTCACGTAAAAGTTTTCTCAGATAATAACCGGTCCTGGTTGAAGTCTGAATGGCATCATTTGCATTATTGCCGCTACCCACACTTGTGTTTATCGTGGTACTTTTCATTGAGCTGCCATTGTAAACAACATAGAGTGCGAGCCTTGGATCCCTGCCTGTATATGGCTTTGTAGCATCATATTTCGAATTTGTAACATCCGTTATCGGATAACCATTGGCCATCGGAAACGCGTCCACAAGGTTTTGCGTTGGGTTGACCCTTCCATTTCCATAAAGGGAAGGCGGGAAATTCGCAACTTCGCGCGCATTGTCCGTATAAACAGGCCTTCTCCACAGAATTTCATTCAGGTCCTTGAGGTCGCCACTGGAAAGGTTTGCCTCTGTAACCTGAGCAGCAAGATAAAAGATATGCCCTTTGGGATCCAACCCTGGAATTCCACCTTTGGCTGCGATAACTTCCGCAGCATAATTGGCAGCATCTTGCCATAAGGTCAGATCGCTGGTCGCATTAAAGGCCGGACTTGCGGCAAGCAATGCGAGGCGGGACCTGAGTGCCTTAACGATGGAACCACTAATGCGTTGGCGGGAAAAATCGCCCATTACCGTATTGTATGAATTGATATCGGTCACTTCACTGAATCCGGTTGGCAACCCACTCAATGCAGCTACATTGCCATAGTCCATGGGAAGATATTTAAGTGCCTCTGTGAAATCGGTATAGGCACTTGCTACACATTCTGCAAATGTTGCTCTGGGCCTTGAAAATTGTTCCGGCGTGGTGAGAAACTCATTGTAAATGGGTGTACCCAGTAATTTTCCATCCGATCCGATACCACCATGATTCCTTAAAAGGTAATATTTAAACATCCCCCTTAAAGCATAAGATTCACCTTTGAGACGTCTGATGAACAGTTTGTCCTGTTCAGGGCTGGTCCATTTCCATTGTACCGTATCAACAATGGACAGGAATTCATTGATGTATAAAATTGACTTGTTCGAGTTGTCCCAAAGGTTCTGCGGATCGTAAAGAGCAGACCATTCACCTTTGGCCATTCGCATGAACGAGTTAAGTTTGTCGTTTGT
>CAIYPA010000158.1 GCA_903927965.1 uncultured Bacteroidia bacterium
TACAACAATGGGGCAAGGATAACTACCGGAACCGTTGGGACCCAAAGTTACTGGGTCGTTTCGGGTGGGGCTTTTACGCTACAAAGCGAAAGTACCGATAACCTGGCAACTTTCGAAAACCTCAAAATCGAGTCGGGCGCCTCGCTTGTGTTGACTTCTGCCACCTGCCTTACCGTGAACAACACTTTGGTGAATGTTCCTGGCATCGATGGGCTAACGGTCCCAAGCACTTCCAGCGGCACAGGTTCGTTGATGATCATGGGGAGTACTTCGGCATCTGGCAAAGTGGAACGGTACATGTCGGCAGAAGCATGGCATATCGTTTCGGCACCTGCCACCGAAACCCTGGGCGGTTTTTTAACCCGGAATTTATTTATCCCCCAATTAGGCGAAACATCGAGTTTGGGAATGATGGATTACAATACAGGGGCCAACAATTGGAACGGCTATTTTACAACCGGTACAGGTGGAAGTTTCGCTTCGGGGCAAGGGTATATGGTACGCACCGCAATCCCGGATCCTGTGGCACCCACAATTTTGAATTTCAAAGGAACTTTGACTGCCGGTTCCACCAATGTAACGGTTGCTTCGGGCTGGAACTGCATTGGCAACCCGTTCACCACCGCGATACTGATCAGCAACGGCGACAACTCCTTTTTGACCGTAAATGGTTCAACCAAATTAGAAAAAACGGACCCTGCAATTGATCCAAGTTATTACGGTGTCTATTATTGGAACGATTCCCAAACCCGGTACGATGTTGTCAATAACGCAAGTGCCGACCCAACTTATGCACAATCTGGGCAGGGCTTTTTTGTCAAAGCCAAAACAGGCCTGGTTGAATCAGGAGATGGACAGAACAATTTTGTAACATTTACCCCGGCCATGCAGGTCCATAAAACAGCATTGGAATTTAAAGCGGTCGCGCTCCCCTACCCATCCATCAAACTGTTGGCAATCAATAACGAGGCAAAAGCTTCGACCGATATCAAGTTTATCGATGGCACCACCAACGGTCTCGACAGGGGTTATGATGCGGGAATCCTAAAGGCCGGTGAAACGTTTTCGGTCTATACCAAACTGGTTGACGACAATGGGGTCGAGTTCCAGTTGCAGTGCCTTCCAAACACCGGTTTTAGCAAAATAGTCATCCCAATAGGCATCGATTCCAAAACCGGTGGCGAAATCGCCTTCTCTGCCCAAACGGTCCAATTGGACCCCACCTGCAAGGTAATCCTGGAGGATAAGCTAACCAACACATTCACAGATCTTTCCACAAACACCTATAAAGTTGCTGTTGCGGCCAATACTGCCCGTACGGGGAGATTCTACCTTCACACGGGCGATATCGTGAGCGGTTTGGAAGATCAGGTGCTGCCAGGAAAGTTGACCGCTTATGCCCGGAGGAACACAGAAATCCGTGTGGTTGGCGAAGTTGGGAACGATGCGGTTGCAACATTGTACAATGGTTTGGGCAAGGTGGTGCTCACAAAGAAATTGGGTGCTGGGACGTTAAATATCATTGGCCTCCCGAACCTTAGCAGCGGCATTTATTTGCTGAACATAGAGAACAATGGTACGCCACAAACAATTAAGGTGATGGTGAGGAAATGATACGGCATAGGGCATGGAGCATTGGCGCTTGGGGCATAATTTTGAAAATGGGATGATTTGAAAATTTGGAAATGGTAGGGGCGTACCCTTGTGGCCGCCCTTATCCTGAAAAAATCTTTTCAATCCATTCCGTCCGAGATGAGGGTCGCACTTTCACTTGTTCAGCTTCCACTTGCGGACGGATGGTTTGATATTTTGTAAAAAGTAAGCCCAACAACCAAAGGTTTTTTCCGTAATTTTGCACCATTCAAAATAATCCATCTATGACTGGTACAGGACATCCTTTTCAAAAATACATTAAAATTTTCTGGGGCATCTTCGGATTTGGAATTCTGATGATTATCGTTCTTTTTAGCCTTGTGGCAAATGGTAAACTAGGGTTTATGCCTTCTTTGACTGAGCTTGAAAACATCGAATCATCACTGGCCTCAGAAGTATATTCTTGCGACAACATCGTCCTTCGTAAGTTCTTCTACAAGGAGAACAGAACATATGTTCCCTATGAGCAGATAAGTCAAAACGTGATCACAGCTTTAGTTGCGACAGAAGATGAAAGGTTTTACAGTCATTCAGGAATTGATGTTAGAGGCCTGATCAGGGTTTTAAAAGGGGTGGTCACTGGAAATGAAAGCTCCGGAGGAGGGAGTACAATCAGTCAGCAATTGGCAAAGATGCTGTTCCCACGCGAAGACATGGACAATAAGATGGACCTTGCCTTCCGCAAATTCAGGGAGTGGGTTATCGCAGTGAAGCTGGAGCGCAATTTTACAAAAGAAGAAATACTGACCATGTACCTCAATAAATACGATTTCTTAAACCTTGCTGTGGGTATCAAATCGGCTGCCCAGATCTATTTTGGCACTACACCCGATCAACTTACGATTGAACAGGCAGCAATGCTCGTGGGAATGGCAAAAAATTCTTCCCTTTATAACCCCATCCGCCGACCGACACTCGTAAAACAACGTAGAAATGTCGTGTTGAACCAGATGGTCAAATTTGGAACAATTTCCGACGCCCAATACGATGAATTAAAAGTAAAGGATTTAATGCTCAATTACCATAAGGAGGACTTTAAATCGAGCCCTGCAATTTATTTTACGGAGTACCTGCGTACAATTTTAATGGCAAAAAAACCTGATCGTCAAAAATATGGTGCATGGCAAAAACAACAATTTTATGAAGATTCATTGGAATGGGCACAAAACCCACTATATGGCTGGTGCAATAAAAATCCAAAACTGGATGGAACTCCATATAACATTCATTCCGATGGATTGAAAATCTACTCAACCATCGACAGCCGGATGCAGGCTTATGCTGAATATGCTGTTAAACAGCACCTTAGCGTTGAAATACAGCCAGTATTCAATCAGCGGTTGAAAATATTGCGAAACCGTCCTTTCCCAAATTCAATGACAAATGATGAGGCAAACAACTTGCTGATTTTCTCGGTCAAACAAAGTGAACGGTACAGGCAACTACACAGTCAGGGGCTTAGCCATGATGAAATTTTAAAAGAGTTTGCCAAACCAGTGGAAATGACCGTTTTTAGCTGGCGAGGCGAAATTGACACCACCATGACCCCCCTTGATTCGGTAAAATACAACCTTGGGTTCCTTCGGTCGGCGATGATGACGATGGAAACCAAGACCGGACATGTAAAAGCATGGGTAGGTGGCCCGAATTACAAATATTTTATGTACGACATGGTAAAGCTCGGAAAACGGCAAGTGGGTTCCACTGTAAAACCATTCCTTTATACCCTTGCCATGCAAAATGGTTATTCGCCCTGTACCTTGGTGCCCAATGCGGAACAGACCTTTTATCTTTTCGATGGCACCACCTGGACAGCAAAAAATTCAGGGGATACCGATCACGATGGGCAGATGGTAACCTTAAAATGGGGGCTTGCCAATTCGGTCAATCAGGTATCTGGATGGGTCATGAAACAGTTCAATCCCGAATCGATGGCCAATATGATGCGAAAGCTTGGCATTATCAGTCCCATTGATGCCGTACCGTCCATGTTCCTTGGAACGTCGGATGTTACGATTTATGAAATGGTAGGTGCTTATGGGACCTATGCCAATCACGGGGTATATACAAAGCCGATTTTTGTGACAAGAATTGAGGACAAGAACGGAAACGTACTTGCGCGCTTTTCACCCGACCAACACGATGCCATCGATGCAAAAACAGCCTATTTAATGTTAAACCTAATGGAAGGTGTTGTTAACGAAGGCACGAGCCAACGGCTTCGCAGGGAAGGTCTGATCTATGGCGGATTAACAGCCGATATTGCCGGAAAAACCGGGACCACTCAAAATCAATCGGACGGATGGTTTATGGGAATTACACCTGAATTGGTCACTGGTGTCTGGACAGGAGGCGATTTAAGGTCCATACATTTTGAAGGGCTTTCAATGGGACAAGGTGCAAATCTGGCACTGCCTGTATATGGCTATTTTATGAACAAGATCTATCGTGATAACACCCTTGGATATTCTCAGCAAACGCGGTTCGATGTCCCCGAAGGATTCAACATGGACCTCGATTGCTCAAAATTCATGAAAGAAGACAACAAAGACGCCACGAAAAACGAGAGCGATTTCTTTTGAGGAAAGAGGTGGAGAAGGGGTGAAGATGAGAAAGGGTGAGGGCGAGAAAGTGAGAAGGGGTGAGGGTGTGAATGGGAGAAAATAAGAGGGAGAGAAAATAAATCAATAACAACCTTAAAATCTCAACAATGAACATTATTAAAAGCCACAGGGAACTCAATGTTTACAAATTAGCATTCACGAGTTCTATGAAGATTTTCAATTTTTCGAGAAAATTCCCAAAAGAAGAAACCTATTCTTTGACTGATCAAATAAGAAGATCTTCCCGATCCGTTTGTAGCAATATAGCTGAAGGGTTTAGGCGAAGAAAATATCCAAAAGCATTTTCAAACAAGTTAAATGAGAGCGAAGCAGAGGCAGCGGAAACTCAAAATTGGCTTGATTTTGCATTTAGTTGCGGTTATCTCGATGAAGATTCATATCACTTGCTCGATAAAGATTACGATATGATAATTGGAATGTTGGTAAACATGGAACGGAATTCAGTTAAATGGTCCTTATAATCTTTCTAATTTTCTCACCCTTTCTTTTCGCCCCCTCTCATTTTCTCCCATTCCCCTATTCTTCCTTTCTCCCATTCTCACCCTCACTCCCTTTCTCAAACCGGTGCTTTCCATTCGCCATTTTCCATCATCAATTTTTTCAGCTCCTCCACAGCATCTTCAGTGGCAACATGGCGTTTGATCAGTTTTTGCCCTTTATAGAGGTTAATTTTCCCTTTACCCGCACCAACAAACCCATAATCGACATCCCCCATCTCGCCCGGACCGTTAACTACGCAACCCATGATCCCGATCTTAAGGTTCTTTAAATGACTGAAGTTATTCTTGATTTCGGCGAGGGTATCACGAATGTCAAACAATGTGCGTCCACATCCTGGACATGATATAAACTCGGTCTTTGTGACCCGCATCCGGCTTGCCTGTAAAATCCCAAAAGCTAGGTCTTTCAATTCGTTGTAACCAATATTCCCTTGGTTGGTCAACAAAATACCATCTCCGTAACCATCAATAAATAATCCTCCCAAATCGGTAGAAGCCTTGATCAACAAGTCCTCATAATTGTTCTCCTTGTACGACCGATGAAGGATGACCGGATTTTTGCAAATATGGGCATCCAACTCCATAAAGAATGCCCTCATCTCTGCATAGCTATTGATATTGTCGCTCTCCATGATCAGGATAACCTTCCGTTCCCTTTTGAGCTTTTCAATGATTTCCGGATTTTCAATTTTAAAAACATCATATTCTTTTTTATTGATCCTTACAAACCGCATCTGGCCTGAATAATTGTCATTGAAAAGATAATCCTCTAGGGACAAAATCGGATATGACTTACTGGTACGGTCAAGTACCCGTTTACCATCGTAAAAATACTCTGGCATTGTACCTGAATTCAAGGTGCGGACTTCTTCACGGGTGTATTTATTCAGGCTTCCAATCACAACAATTGGCTTTTTCCCACCGATTTCGTTCACAGGCCGGCTTGAACGACGCTCGTATTCAAAAGGATTTGTTTGTGCTACCAATGGTGCTTTGATGGGTGCATGGTTTTCCCTTCCCTTAAAGACATCGACCAATTTCCTCGCAAATGGGATTTCAGCCGCGGGATCTTCAGTAAGTGAAATACGGATCGTATCACCGATCCCGTCAGCGAGCAATGCGCCGGAACCAACTGCCGATTTTACCCTGCCATCCTCACCTTCCCCAGCCTCGGTCACACCGATATGGAAAGGGAAATTCATATCTTCGAGGCGCATCCTGTAGTTCATCAACCTTACGGTGTAAACCATTGTGCGCGTATTGCTAGATTTGATTGAAACCACAATATTGTGATAATCCTCCTTTTTGCAAATCCTCAGAAATTCCATGACCGACTCGACAATTCCTGCCGGCGTATCCCCATAACGGCTCATGATCCGATCCGACAAGGAACCCTGATTTGCACCGATCCGTAAAGCCGTTCCCCTCTCTTTGCACTGACGGATAAACGGAACAAATCGTTCTTCAATTTTCCTCAACTCATCGCGGTATTCTTCATCAGTAAAATTGACCTTCTCGAAATTGGCACGTTTATCGTAGAAGTTTCCCGGATTAATCCTGACTTTTCTGACATATTTGATCGCAATTTCAGCAGCTGCCGGATTAAAATGAACATCAGCAACAAGTGGGTTTAGGTATCCCCGCCTGTCAAGTTCCGCCCTTATGTTCTTTAGATTTTCAGCTTCACGTATCCCCTGAACGGTCACACGTACAAAATCTGCACCGGCATCCAAAATACGAATGATCTGATTGATTGTCGCTTCTGTATCCTTAGTATCGGTGTCGGTCATTGACTGAAGCCTGATTGGATATTCTCCCCCAAGGGTAATCATGCCAATTTTAACGACTGATGTATCCTGTCTTTTAAACTGCAAAAGGGAATCGATATAATTGAAATTCTGGTTTTTCATTCTTTACCTGTTACGACCGTTATCTACCACAAATTTAGATTTTATTTTGAATTATCACGGCTGAAAAATAGATCCTTTAACCCTTGATTCCGTTCTAAAAAAAGTGAGGCCATCCCTACCGGACGTCCTCACTTTTTCTGGTTATATTACAAGATATAAATGAAAATAATATTTTCGACCTCTTATTTCCTTTTGCTGAAATTGACAATCAAAAAGTAGATAATGAAACCCATAGAAATACAAACCAGCTCTATACCAAACGGCAACATGCTATCTGATAAATAATTACGATAGTGATCCTGATTCTGGACACCCGGACTCATTTGGTCGATCAAAATAAAACCTAGGCCACCAAAAAAGGCCACCAACCCCCACTTCAAAGATGGGTATTTATTAACCTCTTTAACTTCAGCAGGTTCTGAACCTACCTGTTGGTCTAAAATACCGGCTTTGTCGAAATGCCCGGCCCTGATGATCTTTCTCTTTAACAGAAAATCTGTAAAATTTTTGAGGATCTGATAGATTGCAAAAAAAATGATAGCTGCCACCAATGTTTTGTCCATTTTATTTTGTTTTAAGTGTTTGTAAGATGAGACAGGAAAGGTTTTAAAAATGTTGCAACTGTTTCTTTTTTTTCTGATTAAAATTTCAGATCTTGATGCAACATTACACCAATGTTGGCTGTCAAACTTCCTGTATGGACGACAATGAATTAATCGAACAGATTTTAAATGGGAATAGCAATGCCTTTACGTTTTTGGTGAACCGTTACCAAAAACTCGTGTTGCATATCTCAGGTCGGTTGATCCAACGTCAGGAAGAGCTCGAAGATGTTTGTCAGGAAGTGTTTCTGAAGGTCTATCAGAATCTTGGGAAATACAGGAAAGAATGTAAATTATCAACATGGATTGCCACGATTGCCTATAACACAGGCATCAATCATTTACGAAAATTCAAAAAGCTGGACATTTCGGATTCAGACACTCAGGAAATTTTTCTTAAAACTGTTGACCCTGATACCATAGGTTACGAACAAACAGACCTGCATCGATACATCAGGGAACTGATCATGCTGTTGCCGGTTCAATATCGCACAGTGATCACATTGTATCATCTTGAGGAATTCTCCTATCAGGAAATTGAACAGATTACCGGTATGCCTGAAGGAACAGTTAAAAATTATCTTTTCAGGGCAAAAGCCCTTTTAAAGGAAAAACTTAAATTTGTAGTGGACGCAAACAGTTTAAAAGTTGTGAAGGAGATCACCAATGAAAAATGAAGAGTTGGATTTAATTATAGAAAATGGGTTGAAAGTCGGTCCTGATTTTCATCTTCCTGTTGATTTTGCCCTTAAAACTTCTGGAAAAGTTGGGCGTTCAATTCAATGGAAGAATGACCTTCTTGAGTATTTATCTTTGACTGGGTTAATTCTTGCACTTTTCATTGCAAGTGTCGGAATGTATTATTATATTGACAAATCATTAGCATTAAGACTGTTATCAATAATATCACAAAATCCCCTGTTTTTTATCCTTGCTTTTCTACTTCTTAATTTCATTTTATTTGCCGACAAGGTGCTTTTACCCCTACTTTTCAACAAGTGGAACAGGGTTAAAATTGGTGACAGTAAAGAATATTTTTAAACTAAATTTGCACACAAAATTGTTGCAATGTCGGTACAGGTAGAATTGGTCACAAAATTATATGGAAAGCAAAAAGCCCTGGATGAGGTTTCGTTCATAGTAAACCCTGGAGAGATCGTCGGATTATTGGGACCAAACGGAGCCGGGAAATCAACATTAATGAAAATCATCACCGGGTTCCTGCACCCTGAAGAAGGTAAAGTCCTGATCAATGGATTGATAGTTGGTTTTAACGATCCTGAAATTAAACAGCGAATTGGTTACCTGCCGGAAAACAATCCACTTTATACTGATCTCTATGTTGCCGAATACCTGGAATATGTTGCAGGAATATACCACCTTAAAAATATTGGGACGCGGGTTTCGGAAATGATTGGACTGACCGGGCTTGAAACTGAAAAACACAAGAAGATCAGTGCCTTATCAAAAGGGTACCGGCAGCGTGTGGGTATTGCGCAAGCATTGATCCATGATCCATCCGTCCTTATTTTGGACGAACCGACTTCCGGCCTCGATCCTTCACAGAGAGTTGAAATCCGGCAACTGATCAAAAACGTCAGTAGGAACAAGACCGTCATGCTTTCGACCCATATCCTTCAAGAGGCCGAAGCAATTTGCGACAGAATCATGATCATCAATCAAGGCAAAATTGTAGCATCCGATACACCTGGCAATATCAAATCATTGTCGATCAATAAATTACAAAATATCCTAGTCGAATTTTCTGAACCTGTTGATAAAGTCAAACTTCTTGAAATACAATATATTACAGATATTCAGCAATTATCAGGAACAACTTTTCTAATTTCGGGTGGCGAAACCGATTTGCGCCCCGTCCTGTTCAGATTTGCCGTTGACAACCATCTTACACTTCTGACCCTCAACAAACAGGAATCAAGCCTGGAGAATGTATTTTTACAAATGACCAGATAGATTGCCAATTTGAGCGGTTGTAGTTGAGTCCCTGGCGGCTGGCGGCTGGCAACTGGCAACTCGGTTGAAAAATAAATTCAACCTGTACAAAGATGCTTTGCTTCCAAAAAAGGGCTTCCAAAAATTTGGAAATGTCGCATTTGTAAAATATATTCGTTGTATTAAAACAACGATCCAAAACTGCAACAACCATGAAAAAGGGATGCCAACACAACAAAAACCCGGATTCAAGAGATAATCAATAAATTAGCCGTTTATCGTCAATCTTTGTTGATTATACAGAAAAAAATTACAATACTATCGACCGAAATTCCATCGGGCTGTACAAAATCCCTTATACCGGAATTATTCTTTAAACATTAAAGTTCAATTCAACAACAAATGAAAACATTTCGATTTTTCCTGATGATATCCCTTACCCTTTTCCTTTCTTCCTGTGCAACAATCGTATATACGCCATACCAAAAAGTTACAGTCAATTCAGATCCTCAGGGCGCCAATATCTTTATAAATGGAATCGACACAAAAAAAACAACCCCAAGCGAAATTACAGTTAAAAGAAAACAAATTCCGACCAATATAAACGGCAAAAATGAGTTGGTTTATACGTTGAAAAAAGAGAATTATCCGGATGCTGTTTTCAGGGATAAATCAAAATCCAATTTTTTGACAGTAATCGACTGGTATATGATCGCTGTTCCCGGATTAATCGATCAATCGTCGGGTGCAAACAGGACTTATGCCGATCAGGTGTTTATGAAACTTGATGGTACAAACAATGCCTCTGCCAAAACAACTAACGAACCAATTAAAGAACAGGTTGGAAACATTTCAGCGAAAACAACAGTTTATCGGTTTGAAAAAATTTCGGATGTTGATCGATCAATCCCCCAAACAGGAAAGACAAATCCTAATAGGTATGCCTTAATAATTGGCAATGAGGACTATAGCTCACATCAGATTGATTTGACTTCTGAAATCAATGTTGATTTCGCCCGTAATGATGCATGTGCCTTCAAAGAATATGCATTAAACACACTTGGGATACCTGAGAAAAACATCATATTCTTATTGGATGCAACAACAGGACAAATCAACCAAAGCATTTCAAAGTTAAATCTGATCATTAAAAACACCCAGGGGAATGGTGATGTATTTGTCTATTATGCAGGGCATGGTCTGCCTGATGAAGCTACGAAGGAAGCTTACCTTATGCCTGTGGACCTAGATGGGAAAAATGCCAGGGATGGTATTAAATTAAAAGATTTGTATTCCAGGTTAACTGAATTCCCATCAAAAAAAGTCACTGTTTTTATTGATGCCTGCTTTTCGGGAGGGGCAAGAAATCAAGGTTTGCTGGCTGCACGAGGTGTTAAGATCCAACCCAAAGAAATTCCATTAAATGGGAAATTGGTCGTTTTTGCCGCAAGTTCCGGCAACCAATCCTCCTTGCCTTATAAGGAAAAGCAACATGGGTTTTTCACGTACTACCTGTTGAAAAAATTACAGGAATCCAAAGGTGACATCAGCTACAACGAACTTTCAAAGTACCTAA
>CAIYPA010000159.1 GCA_903927965.1 uncultured Bacteroidia bacterium
CTTAAAGGCCAAACTTGAGCTCATCGACAAGCAAATGATGGTCCAGAGGCGAAACCGTGGGAAGATGGTCCGGGTTGCACTTGTAGGTTATACGAATGTCGGGAAATCGACAATCATGAACCTTATCAGCAAATCGGATGTCTTTGCCGAGGATAAATTGTTTGCAACACTCGATACGACAGTCCGTAAGGTAGTTATCGGGAATCTACCTTTCTTGCTTACGGATACGGTAGGCTTTATCAGGAAATTACCTCATCACCTTGTCGAATCGTTTAAATCAACACTTGATGAGACACGCGAAGCGGATATTTTGGTCCATGTAGTCGATATTTCACATCCCGGGTTTGAATCACAGGTCGAGGTTGTGAACAAGACGTTGGAGGAGATTGGAGCCGGGGATAAACCGATGATCTATCTTTTCAATAAAATAGATGCTTTTACCTATGTTGAGAAGGAGGAAGACGACCTGATGCCTTCAACAAAGGACAACATGAACCTTCAGGATTGGGAAGAATCGTGGATGGGTAAACACGAAAATGTATCACTATTTATTTCGGCAAAGGAAAAAACCAATATCGAAGGGTTCAAGAAGACGATCTACGAACAGGTAAAAACCGTTCATATCCAACGATTTCCCTTTAATGATTTCTTGTACCAGGTTTTTGATGAAAAAGAGGATTAACCGTATTTGTTGAAAGCATCAATAAAACAGTATTCAGCAGAAGAACCAATTATCTCAATAATCTTGTAAAAATTAGGGCGTCCTTTTGAGACGCCCTAATTTTTACTTTACCTTTATCGGATTAAATTTACTTAACCTCGACTTTTTTACCGTCGTTTTTTTTGCCGTCGTTTTTTTTGCCGTCATTTTTCTTGCCATCATTTTTTTTGTCAGGAGTTGCTGCTTTCTTTACCTCAACGACTGGTTTTTTAACGGTCTCAGTTGTTGCTGCTTTTTCAGCTGGTTTTTTGGGCGCCTGTGCACTTACAGAAATCGAACCTAAAACGAAAACGAAACTTGCCAATAGAATTAACTTCTTCATATCTGTTTTTTTTTAATTTTCAACGCATCAAAGGTAGGGTTTGGATGATGAAGGAATCATGAGTATCGGAAACCAGAACCTTTTATTAACACTCTTTAACATTATGCTAATTTTAAAGGTCCGAGCCTTTCCACATATAAAAAATTGCTGTCCCTTCAGACAGCCACTTTTTATATGATACATTAAATTGGATATTATTTCACAACTCCTTCTTTCACAAGGTATTCTGCAATCTGGACTGCGTTCAGGGCAGCACCTTTCTTGATCTGGTCCGAAACCGTCCAGAAAGCCAAACCATTGGGATTGGTGATGTCCTTGCGGATCCTACCCACGAAGACCTCATCGCGTCCTGCAAGGTGCAGTGGCATAGGATATTGTTTTTCAGCCGGTTTGTCTATAACGATTACCCCTTCGGCATTTTCAAAAGCGGCCTTGGCAGCTTCAATGGAGATTTCATTTTCTGTTTCAACCCATATTGCTTCGGAATGGGCTCTGAGAACCGGAACTCGTACCGCTGTGGCACTGACCATGATATCGGAGTGCATGATCTTCCGGGTCTCGTGGAACATCTTCATCTCCTCTTTGGTATAGTCGTTATCGGTAAACACGTCAATATGGGGAATCAGGTTCTGCACCAACTGGTAAGCAAACTTTGAAACAACGGGTGCTGCTCCGTCTGCAATTTGTTTGGTCTGTACCTGGAGCTCGTCCATACCCGAAGCACCTGCACCGCTTGCACTCTGATAAGTTGCAATATGCACCCTTTTTATGTGAGAAAGGTCCTCGATCGGTTTCAATGCAACAACCATCTGGATTGTCGTACAGTTGGGATTGGCAATGATCCTTCGTGGCATATTTTTGGCATCGGCAGCGTTCACCTCCGGAACTACAAGCGGGATATCGTTTTCCATGCGGAAAGCACTGCTGTTGTCGATCATGATGGTTCCGAATTTCGTGATCGTACCTGCATATTCCTTTGAAATACCTGCACCTGCAGAAACCAAGGCAATATCAATTCCCTTAAAGTCGTCGTTATGTTGAAGCTCCTTCACAAGCAATTTCTTACCCTTATAGCTGTATTCTTTTCCTGTACTCCGCGCTGAACCGAAGATGACCAATTCGTCTAGCGGAAAATTGCGCTCATCCAACACGCGCAGGAACTCTTGTCCTACCGCGCCACTAACACCTACAATTGCTACTTTCATTTCTGCTCAATTTTTATTAACTTACACTGTAAAAACCCGGCAAATCCAACTCATCCGGTTTGTTTTGGCAAAATTATTGAAAATTCTAATTAAATAACCTAAAATGGACAAGATTATTTACAGATTTATTTTTTACCTGCTATTTTTTAACGTATTTGAAAGTTATGGCCAACTTATGTTCAGCGACGACTTTGAAAATAGCGGGTTTGGAAGTTGGGAAAATACCGATCATTGGGCAATTAGTGCGCAATCACCAGTTTCTGGCAACCTGTCATTAAAACACAATCTAAGTGCTATCAGAAGCACGAGTACTATCACCCGTAGAATTCCGGATACAGGATTGAACGACAATAAGATAACCTGGACTTTCAAGCTCAAAAATGGAAATTGGGTTTTTGCGGCAACCGAACAGCTCTGTTTTTACCTGGTTTCTGATCAAACGAATCTAGCACTGGCAAATGGTTATGCAATTGGGATCAACCTGACCAATGGGGACAATCTTTTGAAATTGTGCAGGATGCAGAATGGCAAAGCCGTTCAGGACCTGGTATTGACAGATTTTGTCTGGAAACCGGGAACAGTATTGGAAGTTGAAGTCACACATGAGTTTGGGTTATGGAGTGTCAAATACAAGGAAGGTTTAATTAACTCATGGTCTGCCCCGAAAATCGCAAGCGAAAAAATATTGAACTTAACCTTCAAGACAATCGGTTTGTATTATAAATTCAATTCAGCCCATGCAGGGCAAGTCTGGTTGGATGATGTTTCGATAAAGCTGGAAAGTTGTGCACCATTAATATTCAAAGTGCTTTCATTTGGTAAAAATCTATTGCTTATCCTTTTTTCAGAATCGATAGCTTCAAATTCAATGTTAAACATTGAAAATTATCGTATTACAACTTCTTCAGGTGATCCGGTCCTTATTTCCACCATTTGGAAAGCATCGGGTGATACTGCAGGTGTCTATTTGCGCCTTGGGAATTTCAACCATTTCGAAATGCATTTAACATTGAATAATTTAAGTGATTTGACTGGAATACCCTTGGCGGGGAATACATTTGATTTTACATTTATTCCAACGGCCCAATTTGGTGATCTTGTTTTTAATGAAATCATGGCCGATCCTACTCCGGTGGTTAAGTTGCCTAATAAAGAATTTATCGAATTGAAGGGTACGTGCAATTTTCAACTAAACCTGAAGAATTGGATCCTTGAGGTCAACGGCAAGCAAAAGATTTTACCGGAACAAATTGTCGATCCTGGTAAGTATTTGATCATTAGTGGAACAGGTGGAAGTGCCATTTGGGGAAATTTCGGTGACAATATCGAAGTAACCGGATTAACGCTTCCCAATGATGGGGAGATCATTAAATTGTATTCGCCTACGAATGTCCTGATTGATTCTTTCAGTTATAGTCCATCGATGCACCGTGAGGGTTTTTCGGGTGGAGGCTATTCGTTGGAGCGGATCGACCCCTTGCGAAGTTGTGGCTCAAATGCCAATTGGGAGACCTCTGTTTCGGAGAAAGGGGGTACACCGGGATCCGAAAATTCCGTTTATCGGAACAATCTCGACAATACGCCACCTTCGGTTACCTCCATTTCTGTTGCAAGTCCTTCCTTACTTGAAATCATTGTTTCAGAATTACCAGACAACCAGTTAGATATAAAAAATGTATGTTCATTTCTTCCTGCACTTCCTGTCGTTGACAGTATCAGGTTTGATACAAAGCAATTGAAGTATTCATTCTATTTTCCAGAAGGATCAATAAAAAGTGGTGTCGTTTACGATTTAACAATCAATGGTTTAATGGATGAGTGCGGCAATCAGGAAGCAATTCAGCACAGCGAATTCTGGTATTACCTATCCAAATCTGGCGACCTTCTGATCAATGAAGTGTTGTTTGACCCATTTCCTGGTGGTGTTGATTTTGTTGAGGTTTATAATCATTCTGGCAAGAAGATTGAATTGTCTGAAATGTATCTTGCTTCGCGGGACAATACCCTTAAAATTAAGTCATTCTATCCTTTGTCCTCAACTTCTAGGATTTTATCTGATGGCCAGTATGCAGCTTTTACATCCGATTCCGCCATTTTGCTTTCCAATTATTCATCAAAATGCCCGGAATGTATTTTTAATATGTCGAAATTTCCGGCTTACAACATGGATGAAGGTTGGGTTGTGCTATTGAACAAACAGATGGAGGTGATCGATGAATTTCATTATCTCGCAACCATGCACCATCCAATGATTACCGAGGCAAAAGGGATTTCCCTTGAACGGTCGAGCTTTTTTCAAATCACTAGTGACCCTTCAAACTGGCATTCAGCCTCAAAAACAGTGGGTTTTGCCACGCCAGGATATCTGAATTCAAATGCTGACCCTGTATTAAAAGCTGGTTCTGAAATTGTGACTTTTGCACCTGAGATATTTTCCCCGAATGACGATGGGTTTAACGACCGCTATCAGATCAGTCTATCACCCGGGGAGTCCGGAAGGATGGTAAACATTCGGATTTATACGGAGGATGGCATTGAAATCAGGCGGTTGGCCAATAATTTAATGATTGGTGTTCAGGATATTGTAGAATGGGACGGGCTTATGGAAAACCATCAGAAGGCAAAACTTGGGATCTATATTGTCAAAGTTGAACTCTTTGGTTTGAACAGCAAAAGGCAGCAGTTTAAATCAGCATGTGTTCTGACGGACAGGTTGGAATGATATTGGCAGCTGGTTACCGGCTACTGGCAGCTTGCAACCCTGAATTACAATTAATTTTAGAGGCGCCAGTCGCAAGTAGCCAGCCGCAATACCATTTCTAAAAGAGTCGGTAAACACCAACTCGTTATAAAAACGTTTCCTACGATGATTTTAGTCCTGCTTTCACCATCCTATCTTTTCCGTTGATGTCTTTTTTTAATACAACATTACTAAACCCTTTTGATTTCAACAACTCAACAACTTCATTTCCAAATCTTTCGTTTATTTCAAAATACAGATTTCCGTCAGTTTTTAACCGTGAACATGCAATATCCGCAATCAAGCGATAGAAAACAAGTGGATCACTGTCCCTTATAAAAAGTGCCATATCCGGTTCATAATCAGTCACATTCTTAAGCATTTGGGATTGTTCCGATTGGGTAACATAAGGCGGATTGCTAACAATAATATCATATAATTTTTGATTCTCCGGGAAAACGGAATTCAGGACATCAGCATAGCAAAAACCGATGTCCACCTGATTCAATGAGGCATTCAATTTGGCTACATCCAATGCTTCCGAAGATATATCCCATGCTTCGGCTAAAGCTTCGGGCAAATTTTTTAACAAGGAAATGGGGATGCACCCGCTGCCTGTTCCAATATCAAGAATTTTGGGGCTAAGATTCTTAAAATCATTAACAATCCACTCCACAAGTTCTTCCGTTTCAGGACGTGGGATCAAAACGGCCTGATTGACAATGAATTTCAACCCATAAAACTCAGTTTCGCCCAAAATGTACTGAATTGGCTCAAAATGGGAGAGCCGGTTTAGTATCTCTTTAATTTGAGCTAAATTTGCCGCGGAGATAATTTCATGCTGATTCAGATAAACCTGTAGCCTTGTCAGGCCAAGGACTTTTTCGAAGATCAGTTTTGTGATACTTTCGATTTCCTCCTTACTATAAAGTGGGGAGAGGCTATGGGAAATCAAATTTTTAGCAACCTGCATTTTTTTTTTGCAAAGATAAATAAAGCGGATGAAGAGCGCACTTTTTGAGGTCGATGAGAAGTTTATGTATCGTGCCATTGAATTGGCAAGAATGGGAATGGGCAATGTTTCGCCAAATCCGATGGTCGGTTGTGTGATCGTTCACAAAGGGTTGATTATTGGGGAAGGTTACCATCGCGAATACGGGAAACCACATGCTGAAGTCAATGCAATTAACAACGTTAAATGTAAAGAGTTGCTGAAAGAATCAACTTTGCATGTTACACTTGAACCTTGTGCCCATTTTGGCAAAACGCCCCCATGTTCCGACCTGATCCTTGAAAAAGGAATTCCGAATGTTGTGGTTGGGACGATCGATCCGTTTGCACAAGTCGCAGGAAAAGGGATTGAAAAGCTTAGAAAAGGCGGTTGTAAAGTTGTTGTTGGTTGTCTTGAAGGGAAGTGCCTTGAATTGAACAGGCGGTTTTTTACATTCCACCAAAAGAACAGACCCTATGTGATTTTGAAATGGGCCCAAACTGCGGATGGTTTTATCGACATCGACAGGTCACAGGACGATTACGGTCAACCAACATGGATCACCAACGATTTGTCCAAAATAGCAGTACATAAAATGCGGGCTGACGAATCTGCAATTATGGTGGGCACGAATACAGCCCAAAAAGACAACCCTTCATTGAGTGTTCGCGACTGGTATGGCACTTCACCTTTAAGGGTCGTGATCGACAGGGAATTGAAACTTTCTGATAATCTAACACTATTTGATCAGCAAATCCCGACAATTGTTTATACTTCAAAAGAAGTACAGAACAGATCCAACCTCGAATTTAAGCAAATCCATTTTGACAGAACCGAATTGCAGCAAATATTAGCTGATCTGTACGAAAGGTCGATTGTATCCTTGATTGTAGAAGGAGGACAGAAATTATTGAATTCGTTTATTGACAAGGGATTGTGGGATGAGGCTAGGGTGTTTACCGGTAAACGGCTCTTTTATGAAGGAGTAAAGGCACCGAAATTCGATGCCCTTACGGTAAAATCTGAAGAATTGGATGACAGTTGGATATTTGTATCCAATAAGAATGTTATTTAATTCCTAAAGCTCTCATTTCAGAAATATACTGCTCAATCTTCTGTTTATCTTCACCTTCGAATTTACGAAGTGGAAAGGCAATGTAATCGTTACAAATACCCAATGCTGACAACCCACATTTGGTTCCCTTAGTATATCTTGAAGTTGACTTTCCTACACTGTAAATGGTATTGTATAATTTCATTACACTTTCCCTCAAAACGAAGATCCGTTCAAGGTCACGCGCTACGGAAGCTTCGTACAACTCGACAAACAATTTGGGGAACATGTTTGCACCACCGGCAATTGCACCGTGTCCGCCCTGCATAATCGTCTCAGGCATAAATAGTTCTGTTCCTGTGATAATGGAAAATTCTGGTGAGTCCTTGAATTCTTCGATCAAAGAGAACAAATAAAGCATATCGCCCGAACTGTCTTTTATTCCGATGGCTCCGAGTTCCTGAGCCGCTTTGACTGTTTTTATTGCCATGGCCACTTTGGTGTAGCTTGGCATATTGTAGAGCATCAGTGGCAAAGGTAGTCTCGGAATTAAGCTCTCAAGATAGTCCATCAGCTCAGACTGAGAAATTGGAATATAATAGGGAGGTGCAACGACTACTGCATCTGCCCCGACCTGTTTGGAATATTCGGCAATTTCCAACGAACTCTCAAAACAAGTGTCTGTAATTCCTACCATGATCGGGATACGATGGTTCACAAGTTCGCATGTGCGTTTGATGAATTCCTTACGGAGTTCATAGCTTAAACTTGGTGCTTCACCTGTCGTTCCCAGGATGAAAAGTCCGTGTACACCACCTCCTACCAAATGCTCAACCAGATTTTCAAGTCCTTTAACATCAATGGTTTTATTGTCAAGAAGAGGTGTAATTACAGGAGGGATAACCCCCTTTAAAGGTAATTTCATAACGTTGAAATTTGAATATTTAATGATTAACTATATCGTGTGAATGAATGTTTCCCAATTCACTTTAAATGCTTTTTTTATGAATTCCAAAGTAAAAGAATCGGCTTTGTTTTTACTTCTACAATCTTGTTCTATTTGCATTGTTTTTTAACTAATGGAATCATATATATTGCTTATATTTGTCTTTTCAAGTTAAAAAAATTCATATGGAAATTATTTATGAAAAGATATTTGTTTCCCAGCAACATTCGTTTATCACACGAAAATTGCAGATGGATCCCAATTCGCACAAGATCCATTCCCATAAGAATTTTGAATTGAATTATATTACTTCAGGTTCGGGAAAACGGATTGTTGGAAGCAATATTTCAAGTTATGCCAAAGGCGACCTTGTACTTCTGGGTCCCAATATTCCCCATTGCTGGGATATCCTCGAAACTGAGGACGGTGCTGTTCCAGAATGTATTGTCACACACTTTTATGAAAATATCATCAATTCCGATTTCTTCAATATTCCTGAATTGGCGCAGGTGGTCAACTTGCTTAAAAATGCAGGGAACGGAATCTGGTTCAAAGGGAAGAAAACTGAAAAAGTAGGTCAGGTACTACGAAGAATGGTCAACTTGAAAGGGTTGGAGCGCTACATCGAATTGCTCAAGGTCTTTAACCTCCTGCTTCAGATCGACGAGCGTGAAAATCTCGCCCTTCCGGCATTCCTCCCAAGCTCATACGATAAAGACCACGACCAGATCAACAAGATTTATGAATATGTCTTTAACAATGTTCAGAC
>CAIYPA010000160.1 GCA_903927965.1 uncultured Bacteroidia bacterium
AAACTTGAATGGGTATGAGTTGCCGAAAAATACAACTGGTCGCGGCGGATCCCTTTTTGTGCAAGAAGATAAGTTACAGAGTCGATGATGTTGGGAGGCATAATCAACAAATCGGCAGCTACCATTATCAGGGTCCGACTTCCTGATTTCAGGGCAACAGCTTTAATGAAAATACTGTCGTGGACCCCGGTTGCCGGTTTGCCTTTACGAGCCCCAAATCCCGCAAGGGGAACTTTTGAAAATCGACCTTCGGCAACATTATCTTCCTGACTATTCAATACCGGTGTAATACTCACTCTGGCAAAACCGGCCTGAATCGAATCGTTGAGGATCACAGAACTTTTCTTCAGGCTGTCAATACGGGCGGAGCTGGTTTTATAATAATCGCTGTTCAGATAAGATGCCTGGACAACAGGGTCCGTACATACGAAAAAGAGAAGAATCAGGAAAACCAGTATGCTTCCGGTAACAATTGCGAATTTTCTCATTTTATAACTAATGTATTGAATTGCAAAATCATAACCATTTATACATATTGCGGTACGCTGTACCTATCAAAATCTAATACCAAACTTGTTTCTACAAATATTGACGGTACGCTGTACCTTGGATGATTTTCCACTGTATCATTTTTTTGACAATACTTGTATTGTATTATATATTAATCAGTTAACTTTTAACAATAGATTTTTGTCATTGGTGACAAACATCCTGGTGCTTTGGGTATAATCGTCGCCGTAAACTGCCTTGTATTTAAGATCGACGTAAAAAGCTTTAAAACCTGTCTTTGGCGTTTTTACCTCGACGGTTACTTCTGATTTGTTGGCAGGGTTCAACTCAATATTTGACCAATGCTCATCCCTGAAATCCTGATCGTTGGAGTCGGCATACCATAAAATGGCGTTTTGCAATATTTCAGGTGTGGCCTTGATTTTCAGGGTAATAGTACCGTTCTGCTCAGATATGCTTGATTTACAGATGGGATATTTACCATTGGTGATGGTGGTTCCGAGAAACGCGCTCAATGTTGTCAATGCTTTCTTTTTGTCGCCAAGATCGTGTGCAGCATTGGGTGTATAACAGATGTGGTTGTCACCAGGAATACTGTCGATGTAATTTTTTATCGCATCCGCAGGCCAGTAAGGGTCGTTGGTCCCCATGAAGATCATTTTGGGCATCGTCAATGTTTTGCGGTACGAATAGGGATCGATCATCTTGACGAGGTCGTTGCTTTTGCTATTTCCAAACTCCTGAGCCAATCCCAATTTGACGTAATCTTCAATCTCGATGCTGTAATCGCCCCAAACTACTTTGTGGTACGGGATATTTACAGGCATATTCAGCATATCGATCACCATTGGGCCGATTGCCTTGACGCGTTTGTCATTTGCACCAGTCAACCAGGTTGTCCATCCCCGTTTGGAAGCACCTGAAATAACAAAATGTTCAACGTTCTTTTTGATCTCCTTTTTTGAAAAAGCCTGCACGACATCCATCGCCCTGACAGCACTTTTGGTCATTGGAAACAACAACGGCCACGAAAAATCGTGATCATTCTGATAGTTATGGAGCGTATATGAGATTAGGGCATCTTCGGTAAGGTCGTCATATAAAGGTTGGTTGGGAACCTGCCAGAGCAAGGCAACGATAGCCATGTTTGTCTTTGCCAGTTTGCTTAAAGCAGTGGTCAAGTCCTCTGTCCATTCATGGGTATTGGGCTTTTCATTTTTTAAGCTGCCGCCGGTGATAAATAACAGTGCATCATTGTATTTCAAAAGATCGGGGACCATGATGAACATCTCGTGGTTCCAATTGATGTTGCGCCATTTCTGTGATTGAAAAATGATCCTGTAGATGGTCACACCATTGATGTTTTTTTTATCGTTGACTTCCCATTTGAACGATTTGTCGGAGTTGTGGAGGTAGGCCTGAAGAGCTGTTTCCGGTGTAATCTGATGAGGCGGATTAGCCAAAAGGAATGTATAAGAACAGAACAGAACAATAAGGCCCAATAAAACTTTTCTCATTTCTAAACTTGATTTATCACATTTATAAAATACAATGACAACTAAGCAGGATCGGATTGAACTACTTAGTTGTCATTTTCTTACTGGTCGAATCCTACTTGATCAACCACATACTGGAATATTCGGTATCGCCCTTGTCCAGTTTGGCGATGGCCGCATTGTAGTTGTCGGTATTGTTGGCCAACTCAGTTTCGGGATACCTGAACCGCAATGGGAAAGCATGTAGCCCGTTTACCAATTCGCCATTCAGTTCAAAAGTGGGAAGCCTGGTCCTTCTATGGTCAGCATAAGCTTCAACACCATTCAGGAAAAGACCCAACCATTTTTGCAATGCGATTTTAGCCAATTTTTGAGCATCGGTTGTCGTTGGAAATTTCGCACTTGCATTGTTAAAATAAGTAGCGGGAATCGTCACGCCCCATCTGGCATTGGCCAATGTTACACCACTTTTATAATAAGTTTCAGCACCTACAGCAGGGATATAACCCTTAACTGCAGCTTCAGCCAATAAAAACTGAACCTCATCAGCCTGTAAAATAGTTGCTTTTAGCAGTGCATGGGCTTTTTCGTTCAGTAATTTGGAGAACTTTGATATTTTATAATTGAATATCGTAGTCGGGAAATCATAACTGCCATTGGCCGCCAAAACGTTTTCATACATCCCTGCCGTGTATCCACCATAAAGCGTCAAGGAATCTACAATGAATTTAGATGCAGCTTTGATATCAGGCTTACTACGATCGATGTACTCGTAAGTGGAAGAATAGGTGAACCCATTGGGATCAGTTGTGTTTACAACCGTACCATTGTTCGCAGAAACGTTTGTCCATGGTTTCTCAATTGGGGCAATCCAAACATTCAACCTGGCATCATTAAGGACTTTTAGACTATCGACAAGTGTTTTACTTGGACGGAAAATCATGAAGTTATCGCTGTACCCATCATACGACATTGGCCAGTTGTAGGTCCGGTCGCCTGTAAGGTAAGGAATCGCTGCATTATCCGTATTTGCTGTCATCAATGGAAGAGCGGCCACTGCGGCGACATCGGCAGCAACTGTTGAAAGATTTTTACTTGACCTCATCAAAAGCCTTAACCTTAATGAATTGGCAAATTTTATCCATTTGGTTTTATCCCCGCCATACATGATGTCGTATGTTTTATCAATGGGGTCAGTACCTGTGGACAATAACAAAGTTGCATCTTTGAGGTTCTGGATCAGGGCAGGATAAATGTCCTTCTGATCGTCAAATTTTGGGAAAAGGATCCCATCCTGACCACGAAGACCTTCGGTATAATAAATATCGCCATACAAGTCGGTCACTGTTGACCAAAGTAACGATTTGAAAATCAAAAAGATTCCTTCATAACTTTTTAATCCCAAAGCATGCACATCAGTAATGGAAGCCTGGACCAATTTAATTGGTGTTGTAAAACCATATAAATCGCTTTTTGGTTTAGTGAAGCTCTTGTAAATATTATCATCGGAACTCCGGTTTCCCTGCATATACTGAACAGTAGCGGACAATGTCCTGTTGCCGACACCACCTTCATATTGATAAGCAAAAGTAGTTTGTTGAATGATCGAAGAAAGCAACAGGTTTGGAGTTGCAGACTCTATTGCATCCCGCTTTTGAAGCAGCTCATCCTTTCTAAGCAACTGCTTTTCACAAGCTGTCAGAACAAAGAGTGTCAGGATTAAAATTGATATCTGTATTTTCATAATTTCAATAAATTTAAGAATTAAAAGTCAAACGATACTTTGAAACCATAAGAGGCAATAGATGGTAATGCTTTACCAACGATACCCTGGTTCTGGCCAATTCCTTCGAAAGCAGATTCCGGATCGACGTTTTTATCTGCTTTGTTCCATTGGAAGATGTTCCTTCCAACAAATCCAATCACAACATTGTCAACTTTATATTTTGATGTGATGCTCCTTGGCAATGTATAGTCAAAAGTGATCTCTTTCACTTTAAAGTTGGTGGCATCCCGTAACAGTGATTGTGGGAAACTCCAATATTGAGCACCAAGGATCAAACCTGGCAAAGCATAGAATGTTTGGAGAGGGTTTGCACCGTTCACGATATAATCAGCATCGTTTGCCGGATTTCCACCCGGTTTCAACCATACACCCTGAAAATAACTTGCGTCATCAATGGCAACCGGGGTTCCATATCTTGCATATGTGGCAACTAAACTGGCCATTTGGGGGTAAGGCATCTGGCTTGCATCGGGCCAGGGCAAACCACCAGTTGCGGCATCGCGTCCTCCAACGGTCCATGGATTCGGGCCGTTAACTTTGTCCCCAATGGTCAATAAAGAATGTCCGTCAGTAACAGCACGGCGTTCGATATCGGAAATGTATTTTCCTCCCTTGCGGAAACTTCCTACGATACCCAGCCTAAAATTCTTCCATTTTACTGACGAGTGTACACCCATGATGAAATCGGGATTGTAATTACCAATTGATTTACGATCTTTTTCAGCGTTTGAATATTTCCATTCGCCGTTATCATCCAGTACGATCATCCCGGCATATTTACTTGTGGACGGCATTGTTGTGAATACCTGGTGGGCCCACATCGTCCCAACTGTTTCACCAACAGCCAACCGCAGGTCAATATTTGGACCATTGCCAAAAAATGTCTGGCCTGTAGGCACATAAGCTGCTGATAGTTTTGTGATTGTTGACTTTACCTGGCTGAAGTTAAAACCAAAATCCCAGTTCCAATCTTTTGTGCGAACAGGAACAAAGTTCAATGAAATTTCATAACCTTTGGCTTCAACTGTACCTACGTTGGTCAACATTCCACTATAACCAACTCCGGGAGAAGTGGGAATGGTCCCCAACTGGTTTTCATGAACCTTTTTATAAGATGTAAACTCACCGGAAATGCGGTTGTCAAGCAATGCAAAATCAAAACCCTCTTCATAAGCAGTGGTCACTTCGGCCTTTATGTTCGGATCGGTAAGGTTGCCACCAATATTGACAATCTTTGTACTTCCATAATCCAACGAACTAAAATTGAAAGTATTGGCTGTTCTTGGCGTTCCAAGTCCATGTCCTACCTGTGCAACACCGGCCCTAAGCTTAAGCATGTTAATAACTTCCGGGAGTTTAAAGGTTGTTGAAGGAAGCCAGCTCAATGAGACCGAAGGATAGAAATGTTCCTGCTTTTGCTCGTCAAGGATACCACTAAAATCGTAACGGCCAGAAACATCTACAAATATCTGGTTGGAATAACCTGCCTGGGCTGTGCCATAAAGACTCTGAGATTTGCCGATGTCCCAACCACTGCTGGTGGACAATGTATTGGGTGCAGCATTTCCAAGTGAATATTCATTGACCCTTACCAGTTTCTCAGCGTTGCCATAATAGCTATAGGAATTGCTATAGGCATAATTGTAACCTGCTGTTGCATTGGTTGTGAATTTACCGAAGTCTTTGTTCCAGATCAACATCAGGTCATTCTGGACACCCAGACCATTCCCGCTAGTCACTGTGTATTTACCATCCCTCATGTTGCTATCCTCAAAGTCTTTGGCCCTTTTGTACTCATAATTGTCACCACTGTAGTTAATACCAGTACGGACCATGAATTTTAAAGGTTTAATGATTTCCCAGTCAAGTTGGGCTTTGCCAAAAAAGTTGTCTTTCCTGTAAGTGTTGATTTCAGAATAAGTGTACATATAAGGGTTGTCGAGCATTGGTGTACCATCAGGTTTGTAATAAGGGGCATTCTGTAATTGCCCTTCAAAGCCCTTTTTCCATACGGTTTGCATCTCTTTAACAGGTTGCAACGATCCGAGGAATTTCATGGTCAACTCTTCGATCACCTGACTGTTTGACGAAGTCTTGTTTGGGGTAAACTGACCCATGTAGTTGCTGGTCACCGAAATTTTCAATTTCTTGGTAATGTTATATTCAGCACTTAAACTGGCATTCATACGGTCTGTCCTGTTATTGGGCATTACACCAATATTTGACATTTTGCCAATAGAGAAGCGGAATGCGCCATCTTTATAGTTGCCCGATACACTGACATTGTAATTACGGGTAGCACCGGTTTGCATATATTCCTGAAGGCGGTTCTCCCTTGTTGGTGCAAAAAGCTTGGTTTCGATCCTTTGTGTATCCGTATTGTATTGATCGATTGTAGCTGTGGTGAAATCAGAGAATTTAGCTCCCCAGTCGTAACCAGAGGTATATATAGATGAAGCACGAATCCCATCACCATATTCTTGCTGCGTGGCAAAGAAATTGTAAGGTTTGTCCCAAATTAGCGAACTATTGACGGAAACACCAATCCCTTTTTTGCCACCTTTGCCCGACTTTGTAGTGATCATGATTACACCATTACCAGCAGCTGATCCATAAAGTGCCCCCGCGCTTGCACCTTTCAAAATAGAAATACTTTCAATGTCTTCAGCATTCAATTGAGAAAGTAGGTTTCCAAAATCTGCTCCGTTACGGTTATCTACAGAGGTTGACCCGGCAGGTACACCATCAATTACAAAAAGAGGTTGACTTGAAGCCGTTGAGGAGGATAGATTCAAACTGGTTGCACCACGTATCGTTACAAATACCGAACCGTTTGGATCGGTACTGGAGTTGGTGAAATTCACTCCACTTACACGGCCATCCAACGATTTGATAACGTTTGAGTTGGCACCTTTGGCCAAATCACCTGATTTCACTTCTGAAACTGAATAAGCAAGGGATTTCTTTTCGCGGGAGATACCAAGGGCCGTTACAACGACCTCGTCGACGCCAATGGTACTTGAAGCCATAGAGACATCAAATTTTTTCTGCGTCCCAACTGCAACCTCTTTGGTTTGCATACCAACAAACGAGAAAACCAAAGTTGCATTACCGGGAACTGAGAGGGTGAATTTCCCCTCTACATCGGTCACTGTCCCTGTTGTTGTCCCTTTAACCACCACACTGACACCGGGCAACAATTGCCCCGTATCATCTTTTACGCTACCTGTGACAATATTTTGAGCAAAAAGGCCTGTCGAAACAACCATTAAAATGCACAGAAACATTGCTTTAAGCATTTTTCTCTTCATCATATATATTTTTTGTTAGTTGTAAATATTCTAAATCTTAATTTCAAATTAATCTACTTTAGTGTTTTACAGGTATTTGCATTCAGCAAATAAACCCGGAATCAATTAAGGCACAGCTTCAAAGTAAACGTTCAACGCAAAAGTGGGCTTGCCAAGTGTCGCACCTGATGTTCCTACTGCCACAAACAGATTGGCAATGATTTGTGTATCAGTAATGGACTGAATGATACATTCGCTCGAAAAGTCTTTTATTCCAAAAAATCCACCATTGGCAAAACTCAGGGTCATGACATTTGTATAGGTCACGGAGACCGCAGTTGCACCATCAGGAGCATTGGTCATTGTCAGGTTTTTACCTTCATTGATCTGGAAAGTCGCACCAGTTGGGGGTGTAAACGGTTTTGCGTAGGTCAATCCCGAACCTCCGGCATTACCAATATTGGGTGTTGCGGTCGCATAACAATAGACAAATCCGGCAAAGATCCCACCACCATTCGATTGAATCGTCATCGTACCATCACTCTTGAAGGTAAATGTATCTCCATAGACCGCACTTAAACCAACAGCGGATAAAATTCCACCCGGATAGGATTTATAGTTTGGAGTGAGAGTGGCTGTGGCATAGTTGATATTGAAGCTTGGTGCACTGGCGCTAATCCTCCATTTCCTCGATTTAGGGGCAGAAGGTTTCCCTCCTGTGAGGTACTCCATTTTTGTTTTGGCCGGTATTGTTATCGTTTGTTTGGTGGTAACTTGACCCCCCGGACCTTTAATCGTCAAAGAGACTTCAATGGAAGTAGGTGTCGCAACCTGAACATAGGTATGAACAGGAGCTACAAGGGTATTGATATAACTGCCATCCCCAAAATCCCACTCATATTTGGTGGCATCGGTGACAGTCGCAGCAAACGTCACCACGCCATCGTTGACTGTGGCTGTAAATGATGCGGTGGGGGCGGGAGTATCCTTTTTACAAGTCACAAAAAGGAGCAACCCCAAAGAAAAAAATAAAGCCAACCTTAATTTTCTTTTCATAGTGAAATTGTTTTAATTAAAAATATTTGTTTTTTGTCATTAAACGCCTGAATATTATATTACAATTATATATAACACATTTTAACAAAACATAAAGAAATTTGTTTTCATTGCGTAGTATTTTAACACTTGATTTTGTTTTTTAAAAGGTAAAATGGACTTTTTAAGTTAATAAACTATCAAAAAATCTCATTATAATTTCAGGATCGGAACGGGTAATTGCTTTTCTTTAACTTCCTGAAAACAATAAACAAGGAATTTAACTGCATTATTAATTTTAAAAATTTAAAATAACTATAACTGATATGAGAAATGAGATCCAACATTCAATAAAATTTAGCATCCTGATCACTGCTGGCCTTACAATAATTTTATTATTCTTTAACCGGAGCCAAATCACATCCATCGATTTTTTAATTTCCCTCCCTTTCTTTTTTTTAGCCTATCTTTCTGTTTTTTCAATTGGCAAGAAAAATATTCTTGTCCTTTTTCAGGATTGGATACGAAAAGACCGAATCAATGTTTTGTTCTTTCCAGCATTATTATTGATTATCTTTGCTATATATCAGATAATCAATGGACATAGCTTGCTTAAGGACAATTTTCCACTTGTTGTCTATATTTTATTTTTTCCGGTAATTGCCTTTACAATTCGGAATGAGACCTCCCAAAAGATCGGGTGGTTCGATTTTACGGTTTTTGTCCTTACCTTGCTCCCAACTGCTTTCACGGAGGTAAAGCAACAGGGTGAACTTCCGTTTAAGGGTCAGGGATTCGATTCATTGTTCCACATCATGACCATTTTAACGACTGTCTATGCATTTGGAATTGTCCGTGGAATAAAAGAGGTTGGATTTTTCCCCGAATGGAGATGGAAATCGTTCATTACGGCTATTTTGTCGTGGGCAGCCTTTTACCTGCTTGTTCTTGTCGTTGGTTTTTCAGTCGATTTTATTCGGGTGGTTGGTTATTCGGAGCCTTTTGAGATTTTAATCAGGTCTATCATTTTTACATTGATCGGGACTTTTCTGCATACGGCCCTTTTTGAAGAACTTTTTTTTCGTGGAATCCTGCAAAATATGCTTTCCAAAAGGATCGGTCAGGCTAAATCGTGGAAGATATTCTGGCTTGTGGGATTTGTGATTTTATTTGGTTGTGCATTGCTTGTTGGATATACTTTGGAAGGCCAGATGAAATGGTTCCCGGCATTGGTCACGGTTTTGTTGTTTGCAGCTGCATGGTTGATTGAAAAGTCGGGTAAATTTGAGATGGGAGTTTACACATCACTGGCATTGACAGGTGTCACCTTTGGTTTGGTCCATTACCATGCAAAATCAATTGTTTACATCGGATTGGCGTGTGTTGCAGGATGGGCATATGGCTACACCTACATCAAGACAAAAAATGTTTTCTATAGTGCTATTGTACATACCCTTGTAAATACATCTATTTTAATATTCGGTTTGAAGATGATGAGATGATTGGGCATTAATTTTGTATTTTTGGATAAAGTCAGTTCCATAACCTGATAACCAAAAGTCAAGATATGAAAAGTGATCATCCTAATGGAAAACAATCACCATCTGAAGATTCCCCTTCAAGCTTGAAGGGGTGTCCGAAGGACGGGGTAGTTGAATCTACTTCGATGAAGGGGTGTCCGAAGGACGGGGTAGTTGAATCTTCTTCGAAGAAGGGGTTTCCGAAGGACGGGGTAGTTGATTATTTTATGGTCTACAAAACCCCAGTTTTCAAGCGTTATACCCCAAATCTCCCATACAATCCCAACCTTAAACTACGGGCCAGGAAATTGCGCAAAGCCGGTGTCCTATCGGAAGTCCTATTCTGGCAGGTTGTCCATCAGGGCCATTTCTGGGGTATAGATTTTGACCGGCAGCGGGTGATTGGCAATTATGTTGTGGACTTTTATGTGAAATCATTGAGCCTTGTTGTAGAGATTGATGGTTCGAGCCATGATGGGAAGGAAGAATATGACAGGGAAAGGCAAACTATTCTGGAATCACTTGGCTTGAAAGTGTTTAGAATAGAGGATTATAGGGTAAAAAGTGATTTGGATGCTGTGATGCGGGAATTGGAGGATTTCATTGTTAGGGAGTATTCGGTGCCCAATTCTTCCAATAAGTAAAATAGAATCAATGACCGTGTCCTTCAGATATATAATAGTAAACCAACAATTGTCTATCGGCCACATGTTTGTAATCCGACATCCCAGCCTACGGCCACCCCTCTGAGAGGGGAAGGTTAGGAAGAAGATTATCTGAAATAAATAGAAATAAAGTTGAAATATGAATATACTGGGTTCTAAATCAAAGAAATGGATTAAAATCCTTTTAATTACAGTTGTGGTTCTGCTTGTTATTTATTATTTCGCATTTGCTTATCCGTTCAGGGGAGTTCCTTTCAATGCCCAACGGCATGGGAACCCTCCGCTTACCCCTGCCTGGGCATTGGAGTGCTGGTTGTGGGAAGACGATGCAAATACAGCAGAACGGGCAGACACCCTTCTTGGAGGCTATGCAAAATACGATATTCCGGTACGGACAATTCTGCTGGACAGTCCCTGGAGTTTGCGGTACAACGACTTTGAAATCGATACTCTGCTTTATCCAAAACCTGCCCAATGGTTTGGAAAATTGCAGGACAACGGTTACCGTGTGGTCTTGTGGATGACAACAATGGTCAACAGCCAAAGCAAGGATACGAGGATCAGGGAATCGGAATCTTTTTTCAATGAGGCTAAGGATAAAGGTTACCTTGCCGGGAAGGGCGACCAGATCAAATGGTGGAAAGGGAAAGGTGGATTTATTGACTATACAAATCCTGACGCAGTCAAATGGTGGCAAAAACGGCAACAGAAACTGTTCGATTATGGTATTGATGGTTGGAAACTGGATGGGACAGGGACCCTTTTTTATACACTTTTGGGACCAATTCCATTTGCTTATAAAACCACCCAAAGTGGCCTGATGACGACCCGTACCTATATGGATTATTATTATCGTGATGAATACAATCATGGATTGTCACAAAACCCTGAATTTCTAACACTTGCGAGGGCTATCGACCGCTGGTACCATCCCGAAGGGTTCGCCCCCATAGATGCTGCCCCTGTAACATGGGTTGGCGATCAGAAGCACAGTTGGGAATCAACTGGGAAAATTACCGAAGAGGACAAAAAGAATTCCGATATTGCCATGGATGGGATTGATGGCATCGAGCTTGCTATTCAGAATATCATGGAGAGCGCAAAATTGGGTTACAATGTGATCGGATCGGACGTTGCCGGTTTTTCGGGAAATACCATTCCACCACGTTTGTACATCCGATGGGCGCAATTTTCAACATTTTGTGGTTTGTTCCTCAACGGGGGTCATGGGGAGAGGGCTTTGTGGAAAAGGTCGCAACAGGAATTGGAAACAATCCGTAAATTCTCATGGCTGCATACCGAACTGGTTCCCTATATGTACAGTTATGTTGTGACTGGCCATCAGGGTGGAAGAGTGTTACAAAGTCCAATTGAAGGGAAATATCACTACTTGTTCGGTGATGATTTTGTTGTTGCCCCCATATATCGCGATGATTTGAAAAACAAGGTCACCTTACCCAAAGGCAAATGGCTGTATTTCTTTAAAGACCAGGAGGTTGTAGAAGGACCTAAGACATTTGAGCGTGAATTTCCATTGGAAGAGTACCCCGTTTACATCCGTGAAGGGGCCATTGTGCCGATGAACATTGAGCGAGGCTATACAGGTTTTGGAAGTGAAACAAGCAAAGGCAGCCTCACATGGCTGATCTATCCCGGAATTGACAACCAATTTACAGTCTATCACCCTGATAAATCGGGTAGCTCAACTGTTTCTATGATCAACCACCCAAATTCTGTTGAGATTATTTTAAAGGATGCAAGGAAACCTTCGATTTTAAATATTCACATCGACAAGCTTCCTGCAAAAGTGACGTTTAACAATGTCGAATTAAGTGATTCTGTTGATTATCAATTTGATACTAAGAAATCAAGACTTGTTGTCAAACTGCCGGAACCAAAGGATGGGATTTTAAAAATTGAGTAATAAATTGAAATCAATTGAAACAAACAGACCCGCCGGGATTTGGAAATCCAGACGGGTCTGTTTAATAAAACAATAACTGTAAACCTTATAAGAGTTGAATAATCAAACGGGGCATAAATCCAAGAATGATCATTAAGGCAGTACAAATTAGAATATTGATCTTAAAATAAATACTGGTTTCAATTTTGTGTTGGGGCAAACCATCCGAAAAATAGCTGGCCATGATCGGTTTAAAGTAAAAGAAAATGCTGACCATTGAACCCAGGACAGCCACAACAACCAACCAGATGTAGCCACCTTCGGCGGTAAGTGCAAAAAGATTGTACTTCGCCATAAACCCTGCCAATGGAGGGATGCCAGCCAGCGACATCATGGCAACGGCCATAGCAGCCGCTTCAATGGGATTATTCCGGGCCAAACCCCTGAATGCCAGCACGAAGAACGTTCCCCGTTCCTCCCTGATCAACATCAGCACAGCAAAAGCGGTGATTGTTGCGATGACATACGAAAGGGTGAAGAAAAGCAAGACTCCTGCCGATTTTGGTCCCAGAACAATGATGGCCATCAGGATATAACCAGATTGGGCAACACCCGAATAGGCAAACATCCGTTTGAGATTGTCCTGATAGACCGCCGACAAGTTTCCGACAACGATTGTCGCAACCGATACAAACAGCAATGTTGGTAACAACACCTCATGCATAGAAACAAAAGCCACCGATGCCAACCGATAAAATGCTGCAACACTTGCCGTTTTTCCGGCGGTGGTCATAAAGGCAGTGATCAGGGTAGGCGATCCTGTGTAAACATCAGGCGACCAGAAATGAAACGGAACCGCTGCAATTTTAAAAAACATCCCGATGAATATCAGCAACATCCCGGCAATAAACAGTGGGGGGACTTTTCCGTGCATGGATACAACATAGGTATTGATCGCCTCAAGGTTAAAGGAGCCTGAAACGCCGTAAACCAAAGCGATGCCGAAAAGCAGGAAACCTGTTGCGAAAGATCCTGTCAGAAAGTATTTCATAGCCGCCTCATTCGAGGCAATGTCGAATTTCTTGCTTCCCGCAAGGATATAAAAAGAGATGCTAAGTGTTTCAAGACCAATAAAAAACAAAATCAGGTTGCCAAAAGAGGCCATCTGGATCCCTCCGATGATGGCAAAAATGATCAGGGCATAGACATCTTCCAAAGGGCGTTCAACCCCCTTGTAATAAATTCCCGCAAACATGAAGACCAGGATTCCGATCAGGATCAAAACTGATGAAAATGCAATACTGAAATTATCGGCAATAAACATCTCGTTGAAATAATGTACAGATGTTCCCCAGTCCATGATATTCAGGCCCATCGTAACCAGTAATCCGAAAAAAATGAGTGGCAGCAGGACACCTTTCTTCTTCTTTACACCAAAGAACATGTTTAAAATTGCCAATATGGAAAGCGCTATGATTGCCTTCATGAGAATATTTTAATTTATTATGTATTTACTTGAATATCAAACAAATATAATCGACAATACAATTTTTCTATTTCTATTATTTCAAATTTTCCTTATCCCGATCAGTACGCCTTTAACATCTGTTGTTCTGCGGCGCATTGAAATTAACATCTTTCAACGGCTTCGTAATTGCGCCTCCTGTAACCGTTGTATTTCCGTTTTCTACAATAGTTAAACACCTACGGTGTATTTGAAACTGCCACCAAAATTTAATGGATTAATAATCAAAATCTCAGTTAATTACCATCGAATTCTTAACTTAAGTCCATCGTTCTCTTGTCTCTATTCTCCCGTCTCGGTGGCTGAGCGGAGCCGAAGCCCCGTTCTCCCTTCTCCCGTCTCCCTTTTCCTGTCTCCAAGTCTCTCCCTCTCTCAGTCTCTCCCTCACCCGTTCTCACGGAATCAGTCCACTATTGATCTGCAATATCGTCTTGACCGCGGGTTCTGCAATTCCAATAAACATTTGCGGATAGATTCCAATCCATAAAATGATCACAATTACCGGGACTAAAATGAGGATTTCGCGCATTGTCAGGTCTGAGAAACCGGCCGTCAATGGTTTCGGTTCGCCATACATTGTGCGTTGATACATCCAAAGCATATAAACTGCACCAAAAATGATGGTCAATCCTGCAAAGACTGCCAATATCTTGTTGTATTCAAAAACGCCGAGCAACAGCAGGAATTCCCCCACAAAACTATTTGTCAATGGGAAAGCAATACTTCCCAACATGATGATCATAAAGAATATAGCAAAGATTGGTGCTTGTGAAGCAATGCCCCCCAGATCACTGATTTTGCCCGATTTTGTGCGGCGAAAGATAATTTCGTAGCAAAAGAACAATCCAACGATATTTACACCATGTGAAATCATCTGGATCATAGCCCCTTCAAGTCCGTTAAAAGTCCGTGTAAAAACACCGGCAGCAATCAAACCCACGTGGGCAAGCGATGAATAGGCTATTAATTTCTTCAGTTCATCCTGACGGATCGCAATGATGGAAGCATACACAATTCCGATGACCGAAAGGATGATTGCGTAAAATCCCCAATCGATCGTCAATACCGGGAACAAGGGCAATACAAACCGGAAAAGGCCATAAACCCCCATTTTGAGCATAATTCCAGCCATCATCATCGTTCCCTGCGTTGGAGCGGTGTAATACAAATCGGGCTGCCAGGTGTGAAACGGGAATATTGGCATTTTAATGGCAAAAGCCAGAAAAAAGGCAAGGAACAACCATTTTTGCGCCTGTGGATCAAGTATCACTTTGTAAAATTCGGAAAAGGCAAACGAGTGTTCACCCGGTGTTTTCACGTAAATGAAGACGATGGCGGCAAGCATAAAAAGTCCGCCAACAAGGGTGTACATGAAGAATTTGAATGTGATGACACGTGTATTTTTGCCGCCCCACAATGCTGAGATAAAAAATACGGGTATCAACGCAATTTCCCAGAAAATATAGAATAGCATGATATCGGTTGTTGTGAAGACACCGATCAGTGCCATTTCCATAATTAATATCAGTGCATAAAAGGCATTGCTTCGTTTAAATTCGCCATCAAAACTTGAATAAATAATCAAGGGGGTCAGGAACGTTGTCAATAAAACCAGCAACATGCTCAATCCGTCAACGCCAAATTTGAATTCAACCCCCATTGATTTCAACAGCTTCACCTCAAATGGAGGGTAACCAGATGGATCAGGTAGGAAATTAAACAGCATCAATACAGCTCCGGCAAAGCAGACAAGCGAGACTGTCAATGCGATGATCTTGTTCTTCTCCGTTTCGGGCAACGCAAACAGCAGCAGCGAGAAGATCAGCGGTAGAATGATAAGAACTCCCAATATCATTTGCGTTTAATTAAAGAGGTTAAAAAATAAGATCAGTATAATGGAGACCACCATAAAAAACAGGTAAACCCCAACATTCCCGGTCTGCATGTAACGGATGTTTTTTCCGGTCCAAATGACAAGTTTGCCCGTATTGTTGACGAAACGGTCGATGATTTTTACTTCAATCACTTCATGAAAGAAAACGGATAATGCGGAAACAGGTCGTTGGACGATGGCTTCGTAAAGTTCATCAACATAGAATTTATTGTAGGCCAGATCTTTAAAAAATGACTTTTGTTTACGCTCGTCAGTAACTGGTTTCTTAACTAACATTGAATAAGCCAGATAAATCATTCCCAAAATTAAGAGCAATGGAACTACCATCAGTATCCATTCTGTTTGTGAACTAATTTCAGTTGTGGTGTTTTTTATAGCTACTGAAGCTGCGAAAATCGGGGAGAGGTATTCGTGAATCCTGTCGCTACCTCCCAGCAAATGAGGAACTCCTAGTAAACCACCAACAACCGACAATCCTGCCAGGATCATCATTGGAACAGTCATCGTTTTGGGTGATTCGTGGACAGGATGATGGGGGTCCTCTTTTTGTCTGGTTGCGCCCCAGAATACGACAAACAATAACCTGAAAATATAAAAGCTTGTCATTAAGGCAACTATCACTGAAACTGCCCAAAGTAAAGGACTTGTCTCAAATGCCCCGGCCAGGATCATGTCTTTTGAAAAGAATCCGGCAAACGGAGGGATACCCGAAATTGCCAGGGAACCGATCAGGAAAACCCAGAAAGTCACCGGTATTTTGTGGCGCAGTCCACCCATTTTCAGGATGTTCTGTTCCCCGCTCAACGCATGGATTACGCTTCCTGCTGCCAAGAAGAGTAAGGCTTTAAAGAAGGCATGTGTTGTCAAATGGAACATCGCGGCAGTAAATCTTCCTGCCCCCAAGGCGACAAACATCAGACCCAACTGGCTCACAGTTGAATAGGCCAATATTTTTTTAATATCAGTTTGAAAGATGGCAATACTTCCTGCCAAAAGTGCAGTTGCAATACCTACGATGGAAATGACCCACATTGTCACAGGTGCCATTACAAACAGAACATTTGACCTGGCAATCATATAAATACCAGCCGTTACCATTGTGGCAGCATGGATCAATGCCGAGACCGGCGTTGGGCCTGCCATTGCATCGGGCAACCATGTAAACAAAGGTATCTGGGCACTTTTACCAACCGCTCCGGCGAACAGGAGCAAAGTGATTAAAGTAAGAATTGTACTGCCTGAGGCTAAAGACTGTGTCTTACTGAAAACATCGCTAAAATTCAGTGTGCCAAATTGTTGCAAAATGAAGAACATGGCCAGTAAAAATCCAAGGTCACCAATACGGTTCATGATAAAGGCTTTCTTGGCTGCATTGTTGTATTCCTGATTTTTGAACCAGAACCCAATCAGCAAGTAGGAGGATAAACCAACTCCTTCCCAACCGATGAACATCACAAAATAGTTAGACCCAAGGACCAGCAACAGCATGAAGAAAACAAATAGGTTCATATAGGAAAAGAAGCGGTTGTAACCGGCATCGTCCTTCATATACCCGATCGAATAAATATGGATCAGGAAACCAACCCCTGTGACGATCAACAGCATAAGAACAGAGAGACGGTCAACCAAAAAAGAGAAAGAAATGGAAATATGGTTGAAATGGAGCCAATTAAAGATAGTGACAGTTTGAGCTTCGTGTCCGGATGTCATTTGCAAAAACAGGTTTACAGAAACGACAAAAGACGCCAGAACAGCCACAGATGCGACCCGTCCAGCCCATATGCCTTTGAACCCCCTGAAATTAAGGGCGATCACCAAAAATCCGATCAACGGAAACAGAGGAACAAGCCAAATATTTTCAATCATACTTTAGTTTGTTTAGGGCTACCACTTTAATTTATTGAGCACATTGATATCAATTGTATGGGTTGAGCGATAGATCATGACCAACAAAGCCAGACCTATAGCCACCTCAGCTGCAGCCACAACCATAATGAAAAAGACAAAAATTTGTCCGGCAGGATCGTTGCGATAGGCAGAAAAAGCCGCCAGAAGCAAATTGGCTGAGTTCAGCATCAGCTCGATCGACATAAAAATAACCAGTGCATTTCTCTTTACAAGCACCCCTACAACCCCAATGGCAAACAATGCCGAACAGAAGAAGATGTAGTATTCGAGTGGGATGATCTGCATATTTTGAATTGTATCCGACATTTCAGTAATTTTAATAAATATCTTTTTTGCCCAGCATCACGGCCCCAACCATCGCTGCCAAAAACAGGACTGAGGAGAGTTCAAATGGGAGGAAATAATCTTTAAATAAAACCTTACCCAACGTTTTCACCAGGCCAATCTGGTTGTAATTGGGGTTGGTCAGCACTTCCATATCGTACGATTTAAAGACTGCGATCAAGGTAAGCATCAACAAACCTCCCGCTATAATCGAAGCAATATTTACCAGTTTGGTTTTTGGAAACTCACCCTGAATGTTCAGGTTCAGCAACATCACAGTGTAAATGAACAATACCATGATCGCACCGGCATAAACGATGATATGGACCACCGCCAGGAACTGTGCATTGAGCAAAATGTAATGTCCCGCAATCGCAAAAAAAGCAAGCGTGAGGTACAATACGCTGTGCATTGGGCTTTTAGAGATCAGGACCTTCAACGCAGCATAAATTGCAATGAAAGACAGGATGAAAAAGAGATATTTCGAAAACATCATATCGTATTTGCGTTAAATATTGTGTGACTGATTTTTATCTTTCTTAAAATTGAGTACTTCCGGAGTCTGCCGCTTGCTGACATCAACCCGATGATCGACAGGTTCCACCAATACATCTTTCCCGTAAATAAAATCCGACCGCTCGTAATTGGAGGGGACAATTGTGTTGGTCAAGAAGATGGCCTCTTTTGGACATGCTTCTTCGCACAAACCACAGAAAATGCACCTCAAGTTATTGATCTCATAAACGGAAGCATACTTTTCTTCACGGTACAAATGCATCTCATCCGGTTTGCGCTCAGCAGCCACCATTGTGATCGCTTCTGCCGGACAAGCCAAAGCACATAATCCACAGGCGGTACAGCGTTCACGACCTTCATCATCGCGTTTCAGGACATGCTTGCCGCGATAAATCTCAGCAATCGGACGTTTAACTTCAGGATACTGAATGGTCACCTTCTTTTTGAACAAGTGGCTGAACGTAATCCCAAATCCTTTGATGATTGCGGGAAAATAGATCCGCTCCATGAAAGTCATTTTTTTGACCGACACAACTTTGCTCCGATTGGTCAATAAACCTATATTTTGATTTGCGGACATATTTTAGCTGTGGTGTTTTAACATGATAAAAAATCCTGTGATGATCACGTTCACGAGTGCCAAAGGCAACAGGTTTTTCCAACCCAGCCGCATGAGCTGATCGTAACGAAACCTTGGCAATGTCCACCTGACCCACATAAACACAAACCCGAAAAAGGAAATTTTAAGAAAGAATACAAAGAATCCTATGATCGTCAATGCGTTATGTGATAAACCCAAATCGTCCATAAATGGGAAGTTATAACCCCCAAAATACAGGGTGGCGATCATGGCAGACGAGATGAACATGTTGATGTATTCGGCAAACAGGTAAAAACCAAGTTTCATACTGCTGTATTCGGTATGATAGCCACCGATCAATTCTGTTTCGCACTCAGGCAAATCGAATGGGGCACGGTTACATTCAGCGAAAGCGCAAACGATAAACAGCACAAAACCCAAAGGTTGGTACCAGATGTTCCAGTTGAACCCATGTTGCTGGTTCACGATTTCGCTCAGACTTAAAGTTCCGCTCATCATGACAATCGCGATAATTGCCATGCTCATTGCCAGTTCGTAGCTGATCATTTGGGAAGCGGCACGAACAGCACCGATCAACGCATATTTATTGTTGGAGGCCCAGCCACCAATCATAATCCCATAAACCCCGATAGACAGGATTGCAAAGACATACAATACGCCAACATTGATATCGGCTACCTGTAAGCTATATTCTACTCCATTGAATATCAGACTATCGCCCCATGGGATCACTGCACTGGTCAGCAAGGCGATCATCATTGTAAGTGAAGGTCCAAGGATATATAGAAATTTATCCGCGGAACCAGGCATAAACTCTTCCTTGAAGAAAAGCTTCAACCCATCGGCCAATGGTTGGAAAATCCCATAGATTCCTGCCCTGTTTGGTCCCAGTCGATCCTGAAAGAAACCTGCAATCTTCCGTTCAAGCAAAGTCGCATACATAGCAACGACAAGGCTGATCAGCAGGATCACAGAAGCGAGGACAAATTTGTATATGATGTAATTTCCATCCATAACTTAGGATTGTTTATCGTTTATACTTTTGGTCTCACCATAAGGTGACTTTCCCATCTTTTCCTCAAGCGGAAGGATTACGGAGGGATTTTTCAACCGGGTGTAATGGTTCTGACTGATTACCGAGGCACGTTTTATATTTCGTGGCGATTCTATGGTCCAATCGGAAACTGCTTTCTTTTCAAACCGGCACTCATTGCAGATAAATTCCTCCACTTCGCCATATTGGTCTTTCCGTCCTGTAACCCGATAAATTTCGTTGCCACGCATCCAGGCAGTTACTTTTCCGGAACACTTTGTACATGAGCGGCTTGCATTCATCGGTTTCAAGAACCAGACCCTATTTTTAAAACGGAATGTCTTATCAGTCAATGCGCCAACCGGACAAACATCAATGATATTCCCCGAAAAATCATTGCTGATATCGGTTTGAATGTAAGTCGAAATTTCAGATACATCGCCTCTGTAAAGGATTCCATGTACCCGCTTGTCAGTGAGCTGATTGGCGGTATAGACACAGCGATAGCACAAAATGCAGCGGTTCATATGGAGTTGAACGTTGTCTCCAATATCTATTACGTCAAATGTCCGTTTGGCCTCTTCAAACCTCGTTTCCTCATTCCCATTCTGATAACTCAGGTTTTGAAGGTCACATTCGCCGGCCTGGTCGCAGACCGGACAATCCAAAGGGTGGTTGATCAGCAGGAATTCAACAATTGCCTTCCGTGTTTCAATGACTTCGGGAGAGGTTATATTTTGAACAACCATCCCATCCATCACAGGTGTCCTGCAGGAGGCCACCAATTTTGGCATCGGCCTTGGATCTCTTGAAGAACCTTGCGCTACCTTCACAAGACATGTCCTGCATTTACCACCGGAATCTTTCAATTTCGAATAGTAACACATTGCCGGTGGGACGATTGCCCCGCCGATTAATCGTGCAGCCTGAAGGATCGTTGTTCCCTCTTCAACTTCAATGGTTTGATTATCAATTGTTACTTTAAGCATTTTCTATATTGATAGTACTTTATTTTTAATTTGCTGCTGGCTGCTGGCGACTGGTTGCTGGCTTGACTGCAAGTGCTTTAATTGGCGACTGGCGACTGGCGGCTGGCGACTGGCTTAGCTGCAAGTGCTTTAATTGGCGACTGGCGACTGGCGGCTGGCGACTGGCTTAGCTGCAAGTGCAAATCACATGTAGCCGATTCCAAACCTTGTTTTCCATTCTCCTTTCTCCGGTTTCCTTTCTCCGCTCCTTGCCCCTCGCTCCCTGCCCCTAGCCTACATATTTGGCCAATGAACCGTGATTGACATTCTTCACGATTTCAGGGTGCTGCACATGGAATTCAAACTCGTGCCGGAAATGACGGATCGCACTGGCAACCGGCCAGGCGGACGCATCTCCTAACGGACAAATGGTTTTCCCTTCAATCTTGGCGGCAATGCTCACCAACAAATCGATGTCTTTGCTCCGGCCTTCGCCATTTTCGAGACGGTGGAGGACGTTTTCCATCCATCCAGTCCCTTCCCGGCAAGGGGAACACTGACCACACGATTCGTGGTGATAAAACCTCGTAAGGTTCCATGTATTCCGGACGATACAAGCATCTTCGTCATAAACGATAAAACCGCCTGAACCCAGCATGGTCCCACTCACGAACCCACCATCAGAAAGCGATTCGTAAGTCATCAAACGGTCCTCGCCGGAAGCTGTCTTTAATATCAGATCTTTTGGCAAAATCGGAACGGAAGAACCACCAGCGATTACCGCTTTCAGCTCCTTGTTGTTTTTGATCCCGCCACAATATTGATCGCTATAGATAAAGTCACGGACACTAACGCCCAATTCTATTTCGTAAACACCTGGTTTATTGATATTTCCACAGGCAGAAATTAATTTGGTCCCGGTGCTTCGGCCCAATCCGATCTGGGTGTATTTTTCACCGCCGTTGTTGACGATATAACCGATGTTTGCCAGCGTCTCCACATTGTTGACCACCGTTGGGCTACCATACAATCCAACCAAAGCCGGAAATGGTGGTTTGATGCGCGGGTTTCCACGTTTCCCTTCGAGCGATTCGATCAGCGCAGTCTCTTCGCCACAGATATAGGCACCTGCTCCCGAATGGACGACAATATCCAATTTGAATTTTGTTCCGAGTATATTTTCACCCAGGAATCCGGCTTCGTAAGCTTCACGTACTGCCTTGTTAAGGATTCCGATGATGTATTTGTATTCGCCTCTTACATAGATATATCCTGTATTGGCACCAAGAGCGTAGCAGGCACAGATCATCCCTTCGATCAGAAGATGAGGGATTTTTTCCATCAGGTAACGGTCTTTGAATGTGCCCGGTTCGCTTTCATCGGCATTGCAAATCAGGTAACGGGGCTTATCCACCTTTTTGTCGATAAAGCTCCATTTCATGCCGGCTGGAAATCCTGCACCACCACGGCCCTTCAATCCCGATTTCTTCACCTCTTCGGTAATTTCATCAGGTGCCATGGTCTTTAACGCCTTTTCGACCGCAAGGTAACCACCACACGACCGAAAGGTTTCAAAGGACTGAATACCTGGAATATCAATATTTTCTAAAAGAATTTTTCTGTCCATTTTGAATTTTCAGCCTTTTCTTCTTCCGATTTCTTTGTTAATGTATTTATGATCTTGTCAATCTTTTGAGGTGTCAGGAATTCATAAAACTCCGTATTGATCTGCATAACAGGTGCATACCCGCAAGCACCCAGACATTCCACAGTTTTCAATGTGAAAAGTCCGTCAGGGGTTGATTCACCAGTCTTGATCCCCAATTTCTTTTCAAGGTACGATTGGATGGCTTCTCCGCCACAGATGGCACATGGACCTGTGCGGCAGGTTTCGATCACATATTTACCAACCGGATCGAGATAATATTGAGAATAAAATGTGGCAACTTCATAGACCTCAATGGGTTCAATTCCCAATAAGCCAGCCACATAATCCATTGTATCCACATTGAGGTATCCGCCAAACTCCTCCTGTGCGATGTGAAGGACAGGAATGATTGCAGATTTTTGTTTCCCTTCGGGATAGCGCGAAATGATTTTCAGGACCTTTTCAAGTGTTGGTCCAGAAAAACAAACTACGATATTTTGTTTCTGATGTAAACTATGATTTATTCTTTTTCCGAGCATACTAATATTTTTTAAGCATCCAACTCACCAGCAATCACGTTCATGCTGCTCATGGTCAGGATGGCATCCGACAAAACTGAACCCCTGATCATTTCAGGGTAAGCCTGGTAATAGATGAAACCAGGTCGGCGGAAATGAAGCCTGAAAGGTGTCCTTCCACCATCACTTACCAGATAAAAACCTAGTTCGCCATTTCCACCTTCAACCGCATGATATACCTCTCCTACAGGTACATCCACTTCGCCCATTACAATTTTGAAATGCCAGATCAATGCCTCCATTTTGCTGTAAACCTCTTCCTTGGGTGGCAGGTAAAACTCAGGGACATCTTCATGGAAATTCCCTTCCGGCAAATTATCCAAAGCGTTTTTCACAAGTTTGATACTTTGCCACAACTCTTCCTGACGTACACAAAACCTGTCGTAAGTATCGCCATTTGTGCCGATCGGGATGGTAAAATCAAAGTCGTTGTAAGAAGAATAAGGATTCATTACCCGAACGTCATAGTCCACGCCGGCAGCACGAAGATTCGGACCCGTAAAACCGTAATTCAATGCACGGTCGGCTGAAATCCCACCAACATTAATTGTACGATCCATGAATATCCGGTTCCGCATCAGCAGGTTTTCGAACTCATGCAATGTTTTGTGCAAATTATCAATAAAATCTTTGATCTTCCTGATCACATTGGGTGTGAAATCTCGCTCAAAACCTCCGATCCTCCCCAAGTTGGTAGTCAATCTGGCACCGCAAATCTCTTCGTAAATTTCGTAAACTTTTTCCCTTTCCTGAAAAAGATAGATAAACCCTGTTAAAGCACCACTATCGACACCGATTACGCTGTTACAGATCAGATGGTCGGTAATCCGCGCAAGCTCCATGACGATAATCCGCATATAATCAATGCGTTTCGATGTTTTGATTCCAAGCAGTTTTTCAACTGTCAGGTGCCACCCAATGTTGTTAATGGGAGAGGAGCAATAGTTGAGCCTGTCAGTTAAGGTGGTTATCTGGTAAAAAGGACGACGTTCGGCAATTTTTTCAAACGCGCGGTGGATATAACCGATGGTCTGTTCAGCATCGATAATCGTCTCTCCGTTCATCTTCAACACATTTTGGAAAATACCATGTGTGGCAGGATGCGTAGGGCCAAGGTTCAGCGTACTGAAGTGTTGGTTTTTGTCTTCAGGCTGTACAAGAATATGTTCCCTTTCAAAATGTTGTTCCATAATACAATTTTATCTTCCAAAAAAACGGTCATCTTTATCGCTGCGTGTTGCATCCTCCAACGGGTACTCTTTGCGCATCGGGAAATAATCCAGGTATTCGACGTTAAGTATCCTGATCAGATTGGGATGGCCGACAAATTTGATCCCATAGAAATCAAAAGTTTCACGCTCCATCCAGTTTGCACTTGAGAATATTTCAGTGATGCTCGACATTTTTGGATTGTCTTTGGTGGTAAAAGTCTTGATCCTGATCCTTTTGTTTTCAGGCAAGTTGTGCAAATGGTAAACCACCCCAAGTTCCAAAGTCTGTCCCGGGATATGAATACCGCATAAATCGGTCAGAAAACCAAAACCAATTTCATCTTTAAGCCACCTGACAAGTTCTTTTATACAGCTTTTATTGACTGTAATCGTCAATATATCAGAGCTTTCATCTATCGAAAACAATTCGGTAGTGTACTTACCCCTAAGGCTGTCGATCATTGAATTATTATCCATCCTATTTTATTCCGTATTTTTCGAGAAGTGACCTGTATTCGGGCGAGTACCTCCGCCGTAAAGGCTCATTGCCAACCAACTCCTGAATTTTCATAAACCCGTCGATAATTTGTTCAGGCCGCGGAGGACATCCAGGCACATAAACATCAACAGGGACCACTTTATCAATTCCTTGCAAGACACTATAAGTATCGAAAATACCACCACTCGAAGCACAAGCGCCAACAGCGATTACCCAACGTGGTTCGGCCATCTGTTCGTAAATCTGGTGAAGAATAGGCCCCATTTTTTTTGCAATTGTTCCCATAACCATCAGTAAATCAGCCTGGCGTGGTGAGAAGCTTAGCCTTTCGGATCCGAACCTTCCCAAATCGTAATTGGCACCCATTGTGGCCATAAATTCGATCCCGCAACAGGAGGTGGCAAAAGGCAATGGCCAGATCGAATTCTTTCTTGCCAAACCAACCACTTGGTCGAGTGTTGTCGCAAAAAAACCTGGAGCCGAATAACCTTCCGGAGGTGCAACTTGTGTATATTGAGGCATTTTGTCTATAAATTAAAATTAATCATTCGTCCTTGTTCCATTCCAGTGCCCCTTTCGCAAGGATGTAATAAAAGCCAAACAGAAAAAGGCCTATAAACAGGAGCATTTCAAAAAATTCCTTCCAACCCATGTCAAGGAAATTGATGGCCCATGGGTAGAAAAAAATGATCTCAACATCGAAAAGGACAAACAGGATCGCTACCAGAAAATATTTAACCGAAAACGGAAACCGGGCATTTCCCTGAACATCGATACCACATTCGAAGTTTTCGTCTTTCCGTAATGTCCTGATCCTTTTTCTTTTGCTGGTGATAAAGTGGGTGGCGAGCATTGTTGCGCCCACAAATCCCAGTGCCACCAACGATTGGATCAGCACAGGTATATAATCAGCAGGCAAGTATATTTTATCTGTCATTGTCAAATTCTATTATCTCTAACCAATTTTATACAACCTTAAACAGCCAAAGATAAACAATTGTTCCTGTCAAGGTAAAAAACTAAGGATTTTTTAATGTGAAATTTTGTCCTGAAGCGGATCTGCTCTTTTAAAGGATGAAATTATTATGATTTATTTCATTTATGCAAACAGTATACTGATTGGAGGATCGTTAATGGAATACTTTGTCTTTTTTAATTATATGCATTATATTTGTAGAAAAACCCAGCGTCATGATAATTGAGAGAACCAGTAAAGAGGTTATTATCAGATTAGCCGCAACTGTTGATACGGACGAGCTTCAGGAATTGGCAAATTATTTTAGGTACAAGGAAATTACATCCAAATATTCAACTTCACAGGATGTCGTCGACAAGCTTGCATCTGATATCAATACGAATTGGTATAAAGTCAATAGGGATAGGCTCTTAAAATGAAGATCGTTGTTGATACGAATATTGTTTTTAGTGCGATTCTCAATTCACAAAGTTGGATTCATTTGAATTGCAAACTTTGGACTGGTGACAAAGCTCTTATTAAAGCCTTAACACAAAAAGGATACAAGCGGTTTATTGATACTAAGGAATTGATTGAAAAATTGAAGAAATAAAATGAATAAGTTAACTTATCTGATTATCTTCACTTTAATATCGATTCTGTTCACAAGTTGTATGAATTCGGAAACAGTCAACAACGACCTGACGACTCTTGTGAATCCTTTTGTGGGGACAATGGGCAACGGAAAAACATTTCAGGGTCCGGTACTCCCTCATGGGATGATCCAGCCAGGACCTTATTGTAAATACGACAATGACCAACAGTCGGGGACGATGTTTGGGTTTAGTCATACCCACCTTAGCGGGATGGCGGGGGGCGGAACCGATGCACCGGGAGATATCCTTTTCATGCCAACAATATTAACCCACTCATTCATTGAAGGGTTTGTGTCCAAATTTTCGCACAGCAACGAAGTCGCCTCACCCGGTTATTACAAAGTCAAACTCGATAGTTCGGATATCCAGGTTGAGCTGACCACAACTACCCGTGTCGGTCTTCACCGTTATACTTTTCCAAAATCATCCAAACCTTCGGTTTATCTAAAACTTGAAAATGGCTTCTTGTCCGTGAAGGATGGTGAAATTTCAGGTTGCAACAACAATCGGGTCTATTTCGTTGCCAAGTTTTCCAAACCATTCAAAGGATTTGAAACTGCCAATATGGATCAGGCTGTAAATCAGGTTGATACTGTCAGGGGTAAAAACATCAAAGGTATCTTTCATTTCGATTTAAAGTCTGACGAACCTTTGTTGCTGAAAGTAGGAATTTCGATGGTAAGTACTGAAGGTGCAAGAAACAACCTTGAAACAGAGTTGTCGGACTGGGATTTTGAAAAGGTAAAAGAAAATGCAAAAGATATCTGGAACAAGGAGTTAAGCAAAATCGAAATTGAGGGAGGGACAAAAACAGATCAAACCCTCTTTTATACTGCACTTTACCATTCGATGATCCATCCCAATATCTACATGGATGCTGACCGGAAATACAAAAGTACAAACGGTAAAGTCTATTCGGCCACCGATTTCGACAACTACACCAACTTTTCGTTGTGGGATACCTTCAGGGCATTGCATCCGCTTTATACGATCATCCACCCGAAAATGACTTCCCAGTTTATCCGCAGTTTCCTTGAACGTTACGACCACAACGGTAGGATGCTGATTATGGAGTTTGATGGTGTGGAGGGTGATGAGCCGCCCATGATCGCAACCCACTCTTTGTCGGTTCTGGCCGATGCCTATGTCAAGGGGATCCGGGATTACGATGTTCCCACAGCTTACGCAGCGATGAAGAAACTGGCTGATGACAACATCAGACCCGAAAAACCGTTGTACCTTCAATATGGCTTTATCCCTTCAGATTTGAAAGGACAATCCGTTTCTAGAACGCTTGAGTACAGTTATGACGATTGGTGTGTGACAAGGCTTGCAAAAGATCTTAGTCCTGGCGATAATCTGACTTACAGTATGCGGGGCGATTGCTACAAAAACGTCTTCTCCAAAGAAGTCAATTTTATGCGTGGCCGCAAAAGCAATTTTGAGTTTGTGGGGAAGTTCGATCCGATGGAAACAATCAACCATTACACCGAAGCCAATGCTTATCAATACTCTACGTTTGTTCCCCAGGATATTTCAGGGCTTATTGACCTGATGGGTGGGGATAAGGTTTTTGAAAATTGGCTCGACTCCTGTTTTTCAGTCAGGACCGATTTCTCAAAGATCAATTTAAGCGATGTCACAGGTTTGATTGGGCAGTATGCGCATGGGAACGAACCGAGCCACCACATTGCCTACCTGTACGATTATGTTGGGGCTCCATGGAAGACACAAAAAATGGTAAGGCAAATCCTTTCAAATCTTTACGCAGATAAACCTGATGGGATTGACGGGAATGAGGATTGTGGTCAGATGTCGGCGTGGTATGTGATGAGTGCGATGGGAATTTATGCCGTCACTCCCGGAATGGATGACTATGCGATTGGCAGTCCTATATTTAACAAATTGACGATCAACCTTGAGAACGGAAAGAAATTTGAAATCATTACCAAAAACAACAGTAACAAGAATATTTACATCCAGTCGGCAATCTTAAATGGGAAACCATATTCCAAAACCTATCTGAATCATCAGGATATTATGGCTGGTGGACAAATCGTATTTAATATGGGAAGTACTCCAAATAAAGAACAGGGCGCAAAAAAGGAGGATCGGCCCTATTCACCGGAAAAGAAGTTCAAATATGCACAAACCCCCAAAATTGAATTTTCGGATATCCTGTTTTTGGACAGCCGGGTTGTAAAAATTTTCGCCACAGAACCAGGGGCAAAAATCCATTATACCCTTGATGCATCTGAACCAACAGAGAAATCACTACTTTATAAAGAACCCTTAACGATCACAAAACCAACAGTTTTGAAAGTCAGGAGTTTTGTGGATGGAATTTTGCCCTCTTATCCGGTAAGTATCCAGTTCAAACAGATCGATATGCTTGAAGCAGTTTCCGCAGTTGGTTTACAAGCAGGTGTTAAGTACCTATATCGCGAGGGTGAAGCAGTAAGAAGTGCTAAAGATCAGAGTGGTGCTCCAATTCTGGATAGAGGTATCCTTTCTACTTTTAATGTGGATGCAATAAAGGACCAACGTTCATTTGGTTACAACCTTGAGGGATATCTTAAAGTTCCAGAAACCGGTGTTTATACCTTTTGGCTCGAAGCCAATGATGGGGCAGTCTTGTATTTGAACGGAAAATTGATCATCGACAACGATGGCGGTCACCGGGCGCAGGTTTTGGATTCAAAGATCGGGCTAAAGAAAGGGTTGCATCCCATCAAGGTGGACTATTTTCAGCAAGGACTGGCCAAAAGTCTGAAAGTAAAATGGGAAGGACCAGGAATCCAAATTCGTGAAGTTGAAGCAGGGGATTTGTTTCATTGAATATCGCAATAATTTTGATTTGAACAGTTTGTTTTGTAAATTTGCCCTAAATCCGTTTTAATATGCAAATAGCCAATCCCATATACGATGTTGTCTTCAAATACCTTATGGAGGATGCCAAAGTCGCAAAATTGATGATTTCGTCGATCATTGGGGAACATATTGAAAAATTGTCATTCCTCCCGCAGGAGTTTATTGCCGAAATTGAAAAATCGGTAGGAACTAAAATTTCGAAAAAGAAACGGATCAGGATGGACCCGTTGACTGTCTATCGCCTTGATTTTTCGGCCAAGATAAAAACTGCCGAAGGGCACAAAAATGTGATCATCGAACTTCAAAAAGCCAAGTTCCCTGCCGATATCATGAGGTTTAGGAAATACCTTGGGGAGCAGTTCTCAAACAAAGAGAATTATCAAAAAGTAAAGATAGGGAACCGTTTCCGCAAGACAGGTTTGCCGATTATCAGCATTTATTTTTTGGGGCATAAATTGGATTACACCAAATCAAGTGCCATCAAGGTCAGTCGGCAATATGTTGACCTAATGACTGAACAAATCATTGAGACCAAAGAGTCGTTTATCGAAAGCCTTACGCTCGACAGTTATGTGATACAGATCCCTTACCTGACCGATAAACGAAGGAATGACCTTGAAATATTGTTGAGCGTTTTTGACCAGCGGAACAATGTCGATAGGAACCACCATATTTTAAGTGTCAAGGAAAACGAATTTCCCGAAAAGTACCGGCTCATCATCCGCAAGTTACAAAAAGCAGTGGAAGACAATGATGTGAGGAAGAAAATGGACATGGAAGACGGCATTATCGACGAATTGGAAGACCTTGAAAGGACTATTGACGACTTGGAACAGGAGAATGAAATCGTAAAGCACGAGAATGATCTTGTAAAACAAAGATTGGGAACGGTTGAACAACGATTGGGCACAGCAGAACAAGAGAAAGAAGCTTTAAGGACAGAACTTGAAAACCTGCGCAAATTGTTGAACAACAATAAATAGTTGATATTTTAGCCCCCAATACCATCTTTTTACTACAAATATTACTCTCCTACCGGAGCTTTTGACCCTGCAAAAAGCCACTTAAGAGTTCCAATTTTCAAATCAAGTGCTTTATATTCATCTTTTGGACTACGAATTTCTATTGTAAAAACGCCCCATTTCCAGAAAGGGGGGCAGGGGGAATTGCAAAGCTATAAAGCGTATATAATTGAATATCAATATTATATGTCTATCGATTTCTAACCTATTCATATCAATCTGAAGTCATCACCTGAAACAAAATCAAATTCTACCCACAATCAAAATGGTTTCAACATCTGTTGATTTTTAACAAACAATCAATTAAATCCTTATGTTACTTTGCCTTTAAAGGTTTGAAAAGATCCTTATGAACACAAAAATCCATCTATGAACACCAGACAATTATTTCTTATACTGATATTTGGGTTGAATTTTTATTCAAATTTTCTTCATGGGCAGATTGACAAACATGACTATACGAAATTGGTCGATCCGTTTATCGGCACAGGTGCCGATGGCAATACCTTTCCGGGAGCCAGCTATCCTTTCGGATGCGTTCAGTTAAGTCCTGATACACAATTAAATGCATGTGGAGGATATGGTTATGCCGATAGCACGATTATTGGCTTTTCTCACACCCACCTGAATGGCGTAGGTGAACCCGAATATCGTGATGTTCTGTTCATGCCGACTACCGGGAAAGTTCATCTCAATGCCGGGACAGCCGGGGTGAAAGGTTCAGGTTACAGATCGGCTTTCGACCATCAGAACGAAAAGGCCTCGCCGGGATATTATTCTGTTTTGCTTAAAGATTACAATATTCAGGTTGAACTTACAACTACTTTGCGTGCCGGATTTCATAAATATACTTTTCCTAAAAGTAACGATTCGCACATTATCATCGACCTGGCCCATCCCGGAGGCGCCGAATTTCTGAACATCAAAAAAATAAGCAATACTGAAATTGAAGGGTTGCGCCGTTCTCACGGTTGGGCTTGGGACCAGTATATCTATTTCGTGGCGAAGTTTTCCAAACCTTTCGCTTCGGCTGATCTCGCCATCAACGACACAATTAAAAATGGCATCACAGAAGCAACAGGCAAAAACATTAAAGCTGTCCTGAACTTTCAAACCTCTGATAACGAGGCAATTCTTATAAAAGTTGGGATTTCGGCAGTCAGCACCGATGGCGCCCGGAAAAACATTGAGGCTGAAATTCCAAATTGGGACTTTGTGGCTGTGAAAAAGGAAACCCAAGTTGCCTGGAACAATCAGTTGTCAAAGATAGACGTTGAGGGTGGTACTCCTGAACAACAAACCATTTTTTATACCTCAATGTACCACGCCGCCCTGAGCCCTAATATTTTTATGGATGTGGACGGGAAATACAGAGGAACAGACCATAAAGTTCACGAAAACAAGGACTTCACGACCTACACAGTGTTCTCATTATGGGATACTTACAGAGCATTGCATCCCTTGTTCACAATCATCGATCAGAAAAGGACCAACGATTTTATCAAAACCTTGTTGCAGATTTATGATGATGGTGGTCGTTTACCGATGTGGCCGCTGGCTGGCAATTATACCGACGATATGCTTGGTTATCACGCAGTACCTGTAATTGTGGATGCTTACATGAAAGGGATAAGAGGCTACGACATCGAAAAAGCGTTCAAAGCCATCAAGCACAGTGCTGAACTTGATAAACTTGGGTTGAAGTACTATAAAAAGATAGGTTATCTACCTTATGACCGTCAGGGTGAATCGGTTTCCAAAACGCTGGAATATTGCTACGACGATTGGTGCATTGCACAGATGGCCAAAGCAATGAACAGACAGAACGATTATCTGAACTATCATCAACGGGCGCATTACTGGGAAAATGTGTTCGATCCATCGGTTGGTTTTATGCGTGGCAAAAGCTTCGACCGCAAGTGGCAATCCCCTTTCGATCCGTTGGTCAATTCGGCCTATTCAGAAGGGAATGCTTACCAGTATATGTATGTACCTCATGATGTTACAGGACTGTCAACCAAAATGGGAGGAGACCCAAAATTTTCAAAATGGCTGGATGTGCTTTTTACGCTTTCAAGCGGGAATAGCAACAGGGGAATGATTGGACAATACTGGCATGGCAACGAACCCAGTCACCACCTGGCTTACCTGTACGATTATATTGGCGAGCCATGGAAAACGCAAAGGCTTGTCAATCAAATCTTAAATGAGTTGTACAGTGCAAAGAACGATGGTCTTGCCGGTAATGATGATTGCGGTCAGATTTCGGCATGGTACATTTTAAGTTCTTTGGGATTTTATCCGGTTGCCCCAGGTCAGACGATCTATGCAATTGGTTCACCATTGTTTACAAAAGCAACGATCAACCTTGAAAATGGAAAGAAATTTGTAATCAAGGCAAATAATATCTCCAAAGGGAATTTCTACATTCAGTCGGCAACTTTGAACAGGAAACCTTGGACCAAATCTTATCTGCGGCATGAGGATTTGATGAGAGGGGGCGAGTTGGTTTATGAAATGGGTTCAAATCCCAATAAAAGCTGGGGAACTGCCCAAGCAGATCGGCCATTTTCAGAAAATGGGGATCCTGTAGTACAGGTTCCCTATCTCAAAACAGGTGATCTATTGTTTGACAATTCGACTTCTGTTTCCCTTGCTTGTGATTCCAAAAATTCAACTATCCGGTTTACCATAGATGGTTCAGAACCCAATGAAAAATCGCCTGTGTTTTCGCAACCATTCGAAATAATTCAATCTAAAATATTAAAAATCAGGGCATTTGATAAGGATCAGAAACCCGGAAATGTTTACACTTATAATTTTGAAAAAGCAAAGCCAAAAGAAGCTGTTCAAAATGCAAAGGTCAAACCGGGTATTCATTTCGATTATTTTGAAAAGTTTTTCGTGACGACTGCCGATCTTGACATAGTTGATCCGATTTCTTCCGGAATCACAGCCAATTTCGGCCTTAACGAAAGGAAGCGCGAAAGTTATTTTGGGTTAAGGTTCGATGGATATGTAAAAGTTCCCAAAGATGGCATTTATACATTTTACCTGAAATCGAACGATGGAAGCCGGTTGTTTATTGATGGTTCGGAACTGATCGAAAACGATGCAAATCATGGCGCGGTTGAAGAACCGGGTAACATTGCATTAAAAGCTGGGTTGCATAAAATATTGGTAAAATATTTCAATTGCGGTGGCGGAAAAGCATTAAATGTAAGCTGGTCTGGCCCGGATATGGAAAAACATGAAATTCGGGCCAATGAACTTTATACTGAAGGGAAATGAAATGAAAAGAACAATCACAACAATAGTTATTTTAGTTTGGTTCTCTGGCATTCAACTTTTTGCGCAACCATCTGGCAGGGAGAATTTTGATGCCAACTGGAAATTCCATTTGGGCGATGTCCCAAATGCTGAAATGAAAGATTTTGCTGATCAAAAATGGCGTTTATTGGACCTCCCGCACGATTGGAGTATTGAAGGCAATTTTCGTCCCGACAACCCTTCCGGACATCAGGGTGGATTACTTCCTGGTGGTATTGGCTGGTACAGGAAAAAGTTCGACATCAATGATCCAATTGAAAGGAAATATTTCATTGTGATCGATGGTGCTTACAAAAACAGTACGGTTTACCTCAATGGCCATCAATTGGGGACACGGCCATATGGTTATGCGACTTTCCAGTACGATATGACATCTTACATTCAAAAGGGAGAGAATGTCATAGCGGTGAAGGTCGATAACTCCAAGCAACCCGATTCACGATGGTACACAGGTGCTGGAATTTACAGGCATGTATGGTTGATTACCTCATCTCCAATTTATGTTGGTCAGTGGGGCACTTTTGTAACAACACCCAAAGTTTCAGAACAGGAAGCCACAGTGAATGTGACGACTACGATTATTAATGACAATCCTGTGAAGGCAGATCTGAAAATCTCCTCATCTATTGTTGATCCTTCAGGGAAGGAGGTTGCCGTTCAGATTCAATCAGGAAAAATTGCAATGAACTCCAATACAACCCTGAATTCCTCACTAAAGGTGAGCAACCCGCAATTGTGGGATATTCAACATCCTAATCTTTACAGTCTGATTACCAAAGTTTTTCAGGGGAAAATACTCAAAGACACTTACAGAACTACTTTTGGAATAAGGTCGCTAGCTTTCAGGGCTGACAGCGGGTTCTATCTGAACGGGAAAAATGTGAAAATTCTCGGGGTATGCAATCACCACGACCTGGGAAGTTTAGGTGCTGCGATCAATGAGCGGGCTTTGGAAAGGCAGCTTGAACTGCTCAAATCGATGGGATGCAATGGGATCCGGTGCAGCCATAACCTGATGGCACCGGAACTTCTTGACCTATGCGACAAAATGGGTTTCCTTGTGATGGACGAAACCTTCGACAGTTGGTACATCGGCAAAGATGCTGCCCCTTATGGTTTTCAGAATTACTTCAAGGATTGGCATGAACGCGAGATCAGCGATATGGTTTTGCGCGACCGCAACCACCCTTCAATAATCTTTTGGAGCATTGGAAATGAGATCAAGGAACAATGGTTTCCAAAAAGCACCAACGGAGGCGAAATTGCAAGGGAATTGGTTTCCATCGTCAAAAAATATGACCAGACCCGATTTTCAACCTCTGCATTTAACTTTATAAGAGATGCCGAACCTAAAGGGATGACCGCCGCAGTTGATGTTGTTGGATTTAACTATAGCATAGATGCTTACGATGAGATCAAACAAAAGCATCCCGATTGGTTTTACCTTGCCAGCGAAACAACATCGCAGTTCGACAGCCGTGGAGTCTATCATTTTACGCTCGATACCCTCGTCAAAACATTCCCGGATTGTCAGGCTTCGGCTTTTGATGATGCAGGTGGGGGAACCACCCATCAGGAGGCTTGGTTGGCTGTAAAAAACAGGCCATGGATGTCAGGGATGTACATCTGGACAGGTTTTGATTACATGGGTGAACCTTCCCCTTACGGGCAACAGGCAGTCAGTTCTTACTTCGGCATTTTCGACCTTTGCGGCTTCCCGAAGGATTCCTACTATTTTTACAAAAGTCAATGGACTAAAGAACCTATGGTTCATTTACTTCCACATTGGAATTGGAAGGAGGGGCAGCTAGTTGACGTTGTGGCTTATACCAATTGCGATGAGGTAAAATTTTACCTTAACAACCAGCAATTGGAAACGAAGAATTTCTCAACTACGAAAAAATTGTCGCTTCGGTGGAAAGTCCCTTTTAAATCGGGAGTTTTAAAGGCTGAAGGATACCAGAATGGCAAATTGGTCGCAACAGATAAGATCCGGACTGCCGATGATCCTATCCAGGTTAATCTGACTGCCGACCGAAGCACAATCCATGCTGACAGCAAAGACCTGTCGTATATAATGGTGAAAATCACCGACGAAAATGGGACGTTGGTTCCAGATTCAGATAATCTTGTGCATTTTGAGATAGTGGGTGAAGGGAAAATCGTGGGAGTTGGCAACGGCAATCCGATGAGCCTCGAACCGGCAAAAGGAATGGAGCGAAGGGCTTTCAGCGGAATGTGCCAGGTGATTGTACAAAGTACAGGAAAGAAGGGGAGTATTTTGGTAAAGGCATCCTCGTTGGGTTTACAACAGGGAAATATCTTAATAACAAGTAATTAATAGTAGAATGAAGTCGGACCTGAAAAACAAACTTTAGGATGCAGTGTCCCGGTGACTTGCAGTAAATGCCCGCACAAAGAATGCCCGCATTCCAGTCACCCGGACACTAAAACTCAAAATTTGACCCACTATCCCAGTTAGGAACTGTAATTGCGCGGAGTGCGTAACAGGACAAAATTTGAAAGATGGTCACTTGCACTCCAAAGCAATCCCAAACTAAGAAGCACATTCCCAAAAATAGGATAAGAACCGCGCCACCGACTTTAAAGAGGGTTGCCTGGACCGTCCGAAGAGAACTTTATCCTTTTCCGAACATTCGGTCGCGGACGGTTTTGTTGCCGATTCTTTACCCTGGGTTACGCGGTCCAAGGATCTTTTAAGCGTTGACAGATCGTTTGTTCGGGACCGCTTACCCATGGCTATTCTTGTTTAACCCATTCAGGGTTATAACTTTAATTGCAGTTTATTGATAATTTCATTCTCCGCAGATTGATGTCGGACACGAAAAAAAAACTCCAGGATGCAGTGTCCCGGTGACTTGGAGCAACTGCCCACACGAAGATTGACCGCTTTCCAGTCACCCGGACACTAAAATATGGTTTGAACGTTTTGATTTTATTGTAATTAAAAGACTGAAAATAAGGTAAATAAGGTTTATGTTGTGGGTTCAAACGATGGCTATTAAGGTTGAAAAAGAATGTGAAATAAGGTTTGTCTGCAGATCAAATTTTATTTATTCTCCATCAAGGTTAAAGAATAGAAAATAAGATATTTAGGTAAATCAAACCTTATTTATCCATATTTTTTGACCTTAATAGCTTGATGTAGGAGAGATGACCTACCTTATTTACCTTATTCATATTATATTGTTATTCAATTAAGTACAAGTTGAAGTTGTTCTTGGATATTTGTTTTCAAAATCTTACTTTAACCCCGGTTAACATTTAAGGGTTCTGGTTTGATTTATTGCCCGTGTATTTCGGTTAATTCTTTGCAGCGCAAGGATCGTTTGCTCTTTAAGGGAATTTTCTGATTGCGCCGCCGTTCGGGGGAGATCCTTTTTTCTACAAAGATTCCGCACTTCCAGCGCATTGACCGTGCCTTAAAGTAGTTCAGTTTCCTTGATATTGGCGTAATTCGGCAAGTTGATTTCTGTGCCTTGATTGATAAGTGGATACGATCAAAGTTGATCCAGAAAGTCTTTAAACAGAATGATTTTCTTATACCCTTTTCGTTTTAAACCGTTGTATAATTGTTCATCGCGTGTCAATAATGGTAAATCCATATCAATGGAAAGTGCAAGAAAGGAAATATCCTTAATATCAATATTTTCGCAAAGATTATTTGCTAATTTAATTGACTCTTTCGATAACACAAAACCCGGTATTACAGAAACGGATGAAAAGACAAAATAGATAAATTCTTTGAGTTCGATTTTGGTGAATTTTGATTTTTCAAATATAACATGCTTGTATTCATCTAGTTCAGTCATTGAAAATTCCGGTAAATAGAATCTGACGAACGTTAAAATCGTACGGTAATGAGCTTTTCCGCTGATCAACATGCCCATTATAACATTCGTATCAATTACAAAATCAACCATTGGCGATTACATTAATAAAATATTGGCCATGTTTTTGCCATGCGCGTTCACGGGCTGACTTCCAACTTTCATCTTGTAATTCATTGTCATCCATATCTTTAAGTATCTCGCTTGCTGCAAGTTTCAACAATGCTTTTGAATAAAAATCCTGAAAAAAGAGTTCCAATCTATCTTTTCCAAAATCGTTCACCACCTGATCGTCAACTTGTATTTTAAATTCTGTCATGGTTTCCGTGTTTATTTCCAATGATAAAGTTACTCAAATTTTTGTTTCATGCAAATTTAGTATTTTGGTAGGAAAAGGACACAACCGGTGGAATCCCAAATAACCTTTTATAAAGGTTCAAAGCTCCGTTAGGAGCGAAATATTTGTAGAAAGATAAACCAACACAAGAGGGTGGCGCAATTAGAAAGGTTATTAAAAGAACGAACGACCCCCTGCGCCGTAAAGAAAAACCAGATAAATGAGAAAATATTAAAGATATTGGATGTTAGATCATGTCATTAAATAATTAATATTCAGCATATTATGTCAGTAATACTAAAAATTATTAATATCATTCTATTTTCTATAATCGTTTTTCATCGTAAAAAAAATGAAATAACATATAATAAGTCCAAAAATCCTCAAAAATAGATCGTTACAGGCGGTATTGTTCAAAGTAAAAAAAAAGCAATAATAGGAAAGAGACCAGCTGCAAACAAGCATTTTTTTACTCGTACCCTAATTTCCTTTCTAAGAGCTTTACTGCAAGGCAAAGGACAGGCGGAATCCGGTGTCGTTCCAGTTGCAGTCAGGCAAATTGATGAAGCGGCAAGCTATACGACTGTAGTCGGCATATTCGAACCACGAACCGCCGCGCAAAACACGGTAAGAGCCAACTGGATTATATATAGGTCTGATTTTATAAAAATCGCTTCCATACCGATCATTGCACCATTCCCAAACATTTCCACTCATATCGTAAATTCCAAGTCTATTCGGTTTATTAGTGCCAACCGGATGTGTTTTGCACCCACTATTGCCGTAATACCATGCGTAATAGCCTAATTCTGAACTATTATTAGTACCAGCATATTTAGTCTGCCCAGTTACATTGCCTATTGAATCCCAGCCACCTGCAGCATATTCCCATTCTTCCTCGGTTGGCAACCGGTAGTTTATTCCTGTTTTTATATTCAATTTTTGAATGAATTCCTGTACTTCATACCAACTCACCGATTCCACAGGACAGTTATCGCAACCTTTAAAATAGGAAGGGTTATACCCCATTATATCAACCCATTGCCTTTGAGTGACGGGATATTTGCCAATGTAAAAATCAGAAACACCCACTTTGCATGCAGGTTTTTCCCATTCATATTTGCTATTGTTATCGCCCATCACAAATTCCCCACCTTTTACAAAAATCATTTCAATGATAGGAATATTATCAACTGTATGATCATTGTAAATATCTAAAATTCCCTCTTTGGGTTCCGTTTTACAACGATAAGGATTTCCATGTATAATCGAAATTTCCGAGTCCTCTGTAAGCACGTCCATGGTTTTTGAAAGTTCCGCTTTTTCTAGGTGTCCCTCAAATGACGTTAAGGTTGTTGACTTCCATTTACTTTCTTGTGCTTCCTCTTTTAAAGATCCTTTATCTGTTGTTCCATAGTCGTTTGGAAACTTTTTGTCTGAAGAATTGACAATAATCGTGGTCGAGGAGTTTGTTAAATTTTGAAGGAAATTATTATCATTCTTAACTAAATCTGTCAAATCCATTTTTTCAAATGTTGAATTTGTTTTTAGTTCGACCTTTGATGTAACCACATTTATTATCCGTTCAAAAACAACATCCTTTTTAATTTCTTTATCATGGATGTTCCTTGTAATTATTGAAACGACTAGCGTAAGCAACTGGTTGCCTGTCATTAATGGGGTAACATCGAAAATCCATTGTGTAAAGCTATCATCATCAATTAATTGCTCCTGATTCGTTATACTAACAATCTTAAAGGCATTATTCCCGGATGAAACTAATTTCACCTCCATATCATCGCTTATCTTTACTCCTTCAATTTTTACTTTATCTTTAACCAAGCCTTTCAACAATTTAATCAATGAGATTTCTTTTTTGGCAATCCGTATCTCACACCTTTCTGTTCTGTTCAATTGCATTGTATCTGCAATTTTATACAGGATTCGGCCCATTTTTATCTCATCGGCAACATGTAATTTACTATGATGATCAGTTTTTTGAAGTTGCTTATTCCCAGGTTGATCAGCTGACAATTTGGTTTGGGTTTCAATAAGATCGGTTAAACCTTTGATATTTAAAGTATTTATTATGTCACTGATCACTTTAACCATTCCTGTGTCAAATTGGGAATCACTTAAATTCACACAGAGTGAATTTTTAAGTCTTCCAATAATAGAAGGTAGTTCGACTTTTAAATGGTTGATCCTTGTTCTTTCATTCGTAATATCCTCAATACCCCGACCTTTCTGTAAACGGATTTGTATCGTATTGTCAATTTCTTTAATCTGCTGATCCAGTACATCCAAAGACCGATCAGGAAACGAACGTTCAAAAATTGAATTGTCAATATTGCAGGGCATAAAATACCTTCCCCGCAAAGTTTCATCGTAACTGCTCCATATCGTCTCCATCGCCACCCAGGCACTCATCAAACTGTTGGCAGAAATCAAGGAAAGGGTGATCCCAGATTCTTTGATACATTTTTTGATAAAACCTTCAATGTTCTCACCAGTGGCCATGGCCTCCACATCAATAATCACCTCAATACCAGCTCTTTCCAATCTGTCTTTGATTTTTAAGGCAACCTCCTGGTCTTTATGGTTATACGAAATAAAGACTTTTGGAATCTTCATTTCAGCATCTGCCAACGGTATATTTTGGTCCTTGGAAGCCATTTCCTTTCAATAATTTATCTTTGGTTTTTGGAACTGGATAAAAGTAATGTTTAGTAGTCAAGATTCCAAAAAATAAAAAGAATAATCCGGCTAAATTTGTACTTTCAGAGGACGGTTATATTGTCGAACAATCAAAAGTAATTACCCAAAAATGAGACAGATATGAAAAAAATCAGACCCATATTTCTTGTATTTCTATTTATTTCCTTCTATTTCCTTAATCTCCAATCCTTTGCCCAGACATCCAAAGTCCCCGGCATCATTGTCGATTATATCCCTGCATCCACAAAAACCTTTATCGGGTCGCCAAGCATTTGTATTCTACCCAATGGCGATTATGTGGCATCACACGACCATTTTGGGCCTGGTTCCACAGAGTTTGAGCGGGCTTTAACGGCAGTTTTTAAATCCACTAATAAAGGAAAATCATGGACAAAGATTTCCGAAATCAACGGCCAGTTTTGGTCGAACCTGTTTGTTTATGAAAATGCCCTTTACATCATGGGTACCTGGAAGCACCATGGCAACCTGATAATCAGGAAGTCAACAGACAGTGGGGTTACCTGGACCGAACCCACCTCCGCTATAACAGGCCTTATTCGCGAAGGGGAATACCACACTGCCCCGATGCCGATGGTGATCTACAATGGACGTATCTGGCGGGCCATCGAAAATGCAAAATCTGAAAGTTCCAAATGGGGCCTCCGTTACAGTGCCATGGTTTTCTCCGCACCGCTTGGGTCAGACCTTCTTAACGCTGCCAACTGGACCAATACAAATTTCCTGACCCACAATCCTGCCTACCTCGATGGTAAATTTGGCGGATGGATCGAAGGAAACGCTGTCGTAACCCCTGATGGCAAAATAATTGATTTATTGAGGGTTGCAACTTCCGAGAAAGGGAGGGAACTGGCTGCGATTGTGAACATCAGCGAAGATGGAAAAACAGCCTCTTTTGATCCTGCCACAGGGTTCTTTGATTTCGTAGGTGGTGCCAAGAAATTCTCTGTTAGGTACGACCCTAAATCGAAACGTTATTGGACCATTTGCAATAAAATGTCTTCGGAATATTCAACCCTGGATGCCGGTTCTGTCCGCAATAAATTGGTCCTGAAAAGTTCCACGGATTTGAAAACCTGGACAATACACAAACAATTGCTATACCATCCCGAGGTGAAGAAGCATGGCTTTCAATACATCGACTGGCAATTTGATGGGAAGGACATTATCTTCCTATCGCGTACTGCATGGGACGACAAATTTGGCGGTGCAGACAACTATCACAATGCCAATTATTTGACTTTTCATAGGATAAAGAATTTTAGGAATGAATTAAGAAAAGAAATAAAGTAGAAATAAGTTAAAATAGAAATAAATGGAGATAAGGTTGAAATATGGAAGTAAACCATAATTTTACATTTTGCCATCCATGGAATAAAAAATGATCAATGCACAAAGACATCATCCAACATTTAAGAAAGGTTATTGATTTAAGTGACAGTGAAGTTGAGATTTTTAAAAGCCATTCAGAAACACATCAATTCAGGAAGAAGGAATTTTTAATACAGGAAGGTAAGATTTGTAAAGCTTTGTACTTTGTTGAAAAGGGATGTTTGAGGATGTTTTTCATCAATAAAAAAGGTGTTGAGCAGATTACCCAGTTTGCTTTGGATGGTTGGTGGATTTCAGATTTTCAAAGCTTTATGAATAATGCACCTTCAGAGTATTATATCCAGACGATTGAAGAATCCAGGATTGTATCTATTGACAATCAGAATCTTAATCTTTTGCTCGTTGAACTGCCACAGTTGGAGCGCTATTTTAGATTGATGATGCAAAAAGCCGTTGCAGGGGCCCAGGTTAGGTCAAGATTACTTTACGAAATGTCGAAGGAGGAATTTTACGTTCATTTTAGCACCTCCTTCCCTGAATTTATGAAGCGGGTACCTCAATATATGATAGCTTCCTATCTTGGCCTTACCCCCGAATATTTGAGCGAACTTCGAAAGAAAATTCCATAACCTTAATTTCTTAATCCAGTTTAAGTTTAAAAAGCACTTTCCCGGATACTTTTGTAAGGTTAAAATCAATAATTTAAAATCAAATTGAAAATACGATGGGCAAATTGAGCGAAAAGTTTTTAGAAGTCATTAAACATGAAGGTGTTGTGTCAATCATGTCATGGGGCGTGGAACCTCATTTGGTAAACACCTGGAATTCATACCTTGTTGTTACAGAGGATGAGCGTATTCTAATTCCAGCCTACGGCTTTCGGAAAACTCAAAAAAATGTGGAGGTCAACAACAAGGTTAAACTATCTCTGGGAAGCAAAGAGGTGATGGGTTACAACGATTATCAGGGAACGGGTTTTCTGATTGATGGTACAGCCAGTTACATGGAATCGGGCGAAGAGTACGACATGATGAAAAGCAAATTCTCCTTTCTGACCAGGGTGTTGGAAATAACCGTGGACAACGCAAAGCAAATGTTATA
>CAIYPA010000161.1 GCA_903927965.1 uncultured Bacteroidia bacterium
AATGTATTGGCTCCATACATTCTAACCTGTTTAATACAGAGACCCAAACGACTGATTTATATGAGTTCAGGTATGCACATGCAAGGAAAAGTAAACCTGGAAAGCTTGAAAAAGGACTTTCCACGTGTAAGCTATTCCGACTCCAAGTTATATCTGTTATTGCTTTGTAAAGCTGTGGCACGTAAATGGCCTGAAGTGTACTCTAATGCTGTCGATCCGGGTTGGGTACCTACCAAAATGGGGGGACCAGGAGCATCGGATGATCTTCAGAAAGGTTACGATACACAAACCTGGCTCGCAGTTAGTGATGATAAAAAAGCAATGGTCAGGGGCCGGTATTTCTATCATCAGGCAGAGCACAGAAACAATGCATTGGCTGACGATATCCACCTTCAGGAGAAATTACTGAGTATTTGTGAAGAGATTACAGGGGTGCCATTTCCTTAAACCCGTTTACAGGAATTGTTGTAAATGAAATAATACCACTATCTTTTTATTGAACAAGCTTTGAATGCTCCAAAATGGTTTCTTTTTCTTCCTCACTCAATCCATTGAGCCAATTCACCTTTTCTCTTAAGCAGGGCATTCAATTGATAACGCTTCACATTCTTTCTTAAAAGAGATAATATTTGTGGAATACTTGATTATTTGGGAAGATATTTGTATATTTGAAGGTTTAAGAGAGATAATTTGTATGGCAGCAAAAATCGACTTTTCAAAAGAAATTATATTTTCTTCATCTGATCCAACGGTTTCCCGAAATTTGACAAAAGCGGAAAAAGAAGGACGGTTAAAGAAATTGGCACCTCGTATCTACACAACTAATCTGGTTGATAGCGAAGTGAATATTATTAAACGGAATCTTATAGGTATACTGACATGGCGTTTCCCAAATGCGGTCATAAGTCACCGAAGTGCCCAGGAATTAAGACCAAATAGCGATGGCGAGTTCTTTATTACGTATAATTATCGAAAAAAAATATCCGACCTGCCTGGGGTAATCCTCAATATAAGTGAAGGGCCTAAGGCATTGCCAAGCGATATTTCTTTAAATGGCATCTATATTTCCTCTGAATATCGTTGGTTGTTGGAATGTATGCAAACTTCAAAAAGAAAAGGCGAACAATCAAAAGCACTACCGCTTTCGTATATTGAAGAGAGGTTGGAAAAAATGATCCTTATCCAAGGCGAAGATAAACTCAATCTATTCAGGGACAAATTGAGGGAAGTTTCGACCGCTCTCAATATGCAAAGTGAATTTGAAAAGCTAAATATCATCATTTCTGCATTGTTAACCACTCATAGTTCAGATGTAAAGACCTCTGACTTGGCTAAAGCAAGAGCGACTGGAACACCTTATGATGGAGCACGTGTGGAGTTGTTTTCAATTTTGTTCGATGCGCTGAAAGACCGTTTTTTTATTGAAAGACCCAATAAAAATACGGACGAAATCTCTTTCCGCTTGTTTTCGTTCTTCGAAGGATACTTTTCAAATTACATCGAAGGCACCCGGTTCAGCATCGAAGAAGCAAGGTCAATTGTCGATACTGGTATCGCAATTCCCAAACGAATAAAAGACTCACATGATATTTTGGGGACATTTGCAGTCATTTCAAACAGGTCGGAAATGAATAAAATCCCAAAAACCTATGAAGAACTTTTTCAATTGCTTCAAAACAGGCACAGTATATTAATGCGCGAAAGGGAGGAATGTAATCCGGGGCTTTTTAAACAGGTCAACAATCAGGCTGGTAATACCTTGTTTGTTGACCATAAACTCGTTAAAGGAACACTTCAACATAGTTTTAAGTATTATTCCGCTTTAAAGGACCCAATGGCAAGGGCGTTGTTCATGATGTTTTTGATCAGCGAAGTCCATCCTTTTTTGGACGGGAATGGACGCATTGCAAGGATCATGATGAATGCGGAACTGTTTAGGGGCGACCAATCAAGGATTATAGTTCCTACTGTTTACCGCGAAGACTATTTGCTTGCATTAAGGAAGCTTTCGCGAACAAAAGATCCGGATGCATACATTCGTGTAATGGAAAAATTGCACAAGTTTAGTGACAACCTGTATGGGCCAGATTTTTATGATCTGAATTCCTATTTGCAGGAATGTAATGCCTATGAAGATCCTCAAAGTGCAAAACTAATTTACATCGAAAGGGTTATAAAAGCAAAAATACAGTAATTGGTTATGTGGGACAATATTTGATCATATTTGATTATGCGTGACAATATTTGTCTCTTTTGGAAATTAAAGGTTGTATTTGTGACGTTATTTGTATTGAAAAACCTTTATCATTACTGATCTTTTGAATACCTGTTTTTGAAATTGATCTGTTATAATGCTTTCAACAATTAGCATTGGTATAAAAACCCCCTTCACCGTTTCGGACAAAGGGGGCGAAAAAAACAAAACGAACTTATATAAAACACTAATCACTATCTTTTTATGGCATTTCAGGTAATTTCCACCCATCCCGGTAGGTATGTCGGATGTATTCCCCAGCTCTTTCAAGTGCATTGAATTTGGCGTATTGCGTGTTAAAATGGGGATGACCGTCAATAACCTTAAATTCTTTCGAGGTGATTATCTTTAGTTCATCAGAAGCGGAAATATTGGTGATCTGCATATTGGCAGCATCCCATTTCAATGACTTATCCAATCCCTTAAGCCGGATCGCCAGCACACCCAGTAACACCATCTCATTAAAGGGGCCTGAGAACGCAAAGTTGGATGTCCCTTCAATCCTGCTCTCCGGAGATTCTTTACAAGCCCGAATCCAGTCCTGTTCATGCGGACCATCAACATACCCATTTGCACCGGGAATACGCCGGAGATAAGGTGGTACATTGGGAACGCGACCAGAGACCAGCCGGGATTTAAAACCTCCGCAACCGCAAATCAGCGTATCTTTTGACCCAACGAAAATGCAACCACCTAACCCGTCAGCCATGAGGTTTACCCCCTCGGGAAGAAGTTCCGATGCATTGGGGTACAAACCTCCATCGTACCAATAAACTTTTACAGCCGGCATTGCCAATTTTGGCAGATTATCACGGGCAGGAAAGGTAAACTCAACAGTCTCGGCCTGAGGAGCCGACTCGGTATTTATGGCTGTAGAACTTCCACGAACTTTCTCCGGATATCCCAATTTTAAAGATTGATAAACGGGATCCAATACGTGGCAGGCCATATCTCCAAAAGCGCCGGTTCCAAAGTCCCACCACCCACGCCAGTTCCAGGGTGTGTAAATTTCATTGTAGGGACGCATTGGTGCACATCCGATAAAAAGATTCCAGTCTAATGTTTTAGGAGTTTTCATCTCCCCGATGGGTCGTTGAAGTCCCTGCGGCCATATCGGACGGTCAGTCCAGGCATGAACCTCCTTAACCTCACCTATTTCGCCATTCCAGATCCATTCACAAAGCTGGCGAACACCCTCACCCGAATTGGCCTGGTTCCCCATCTGAGTCGCCACCTTATGTTTAGCAGCCAATTTCGTCAGCAATCGTGATTCGTATACCGAATGGGTCAACGGTTTCTGACAATAGACGTGTTTACCGAGTGTAAGTGCGGTTGAGGCAACTATTGCATGTGTATGATCCGCAGTTGCAACCATCACACCATCAATCGAACTGCCCAGTTCGTCGAACATTTTGCGCCAGTCCCAATATCGCTTGGCATTTGGAAACTCTTTGAAACACCCTTCTGCATATTTCCAGTCGACATCACACAACCCGATAATGTTCTCTTGCGACATCCCTTTCAGATTGGAAAAGCCCTTTCCACCTACCCCAACTCCGACAATATTCATTTTGTCGCTGGGGGCTTTGTGTCCCAAACCACTTACTGAAAAAGCTGGTATAATAGAGATACCGGCTGTTGCAACAGCACTGTTCTTTAAAAAATTTCTGCGAGATTCACCAATGTTTTTCATAACCGTATTTGTTTTATAATTAGTTACAATAGTTCATTAAATTTTGATATTACAATATTAATGAATTATCTAATGTAAGTAAAATGAAATTCTGACAAAGATTATTTCACACATCTTTAAACGATGTTACATGCAGCAATTGAGAAATTCAGGTTTACCACGCATTGGAAAAGCAAAAACCCCTCTCCGTTTCGGGCAAAGGGGCGAAAAAAAACAAAACGAACTTATTTCATCGAATAGTACCTTTTTGTGACCCAAATAACTTAAAGTTTCTCTATCTTCAAAAATTCCCGTAAATGAAGATGGTGTATTCCTTTGTAGTTACTACTACTGTTAAAAGTATCCATTGTAACAACGTATTTTGGGAAGTTATTGTCAATTTTTAAAAGATTACCAAATTCCCGTTCGTGGGTTTTTTCATCTAAAATAAGATAGGCAACCTGTACATAAACTTTAAGGCCATCTCTAATACCAACAAAATCAATCTCAAGGTTATTCAGTTTTCCCACATATACCTCGTAACCTAATATCCGAAGATGTTGATAAACAGCATTCTCCATCAATTTTTGAATGTCTCGTCCAAAATCAAGACGTTGCATACAATTCCGAAGTCCCAAATCCTCGAAGTAGTATTTCTCGCCAACCTCAAATTTTTTCAAACCCTGAACATCGAGTCGTCTCGTTTTATTGATAATATAGGCGTTGCTTAGTGCTTTTAAATAGTTATAACTAATGTTTCGCACATAAAAAAAGTGCTTAAAACATTGTGTTTTAGATAAAAAAAGTAGCATGGAAATTTTGTTAAGACCTTAAAATGTAGTAATTTAAGGGCGAATCCAAAACAATACTGCCATGCTACAG
>CAIYPA010000162.1 GCA_903927965.1 uncultured Bacteroidia bacterium
CGGGCCGTGAAAATAAGCTTAGTCCCGATGATCTTCAAGGTGGTACATTCACGATTACCAATTTTGGTTCTTTCGGTGGCTTGATCGGTACGCCGATCATCAATCAACCACAGGTTGCCATCCTTGCTGTCGGCCTGATCGAAAAGAAACCTGCAGTGATGGAAACACCAACAGGTGACGCAATTGTTGTCAGGCACAAAATGTTTTTGTCATTATCTTACGATCACCGTGTTGTTGATGGCATGCTCGGAGGGAGATTCCTTAGAAGGATTGCGGATTTATTGGAACAATTTGAACAGAACAAAAATATTTGATATGAAAGTTAAAGAAGACTTAACTGTTCCCAAAATCTTTTCCATCAAAGACACAGAAAAAGCTGTCCTTGAAAAATGGTTTTACCTGATGTCATTGGGCCGTTTGATCGATGAGAAAGCGCCAAATTACCTTAAACAGGCAATAGGTTGGTCGTACCACGCCCCTTATGCAGGGCATGATGGGATTCAACTTGCAATAGGCCAGATCTTTGATAAGGAAAACGACCACCTTTTCCCTTATTATCGCGATATGCTCACAAACATGTCGGCCGGAATAACTGCCGAAGAGATCATTTTGAACGGGATTTCAAAGGCTGCCGATGTCTGTTCCGGGGGACGGCATATGTCGAACCACATCGGTAAACCGGCATGGAATATTCACAATGTTTCTTCAGCAACAGGAAACCACACCCTTCATGCCGCAGGTGTTGCAAGGGCGATTAAATATTACAAGGGAAAAGGTGTTGCGATCAGTTCACAAGGTGAATCATCAGTTTCTGAAGGATATGTATATGAGGCGATTAACGGTGCTTCAACTGAGCAATTGCCGGTGATCTTTGTATTTCAGGACAATGGATATGGGATTTCTGTCCCGAAAAAAGACCAGACTGCCAACAGGAAAGTGGCAAATAATTTTTCGGGATTCAAAAACCTCAGGATCTTCCATTGCAATGGGAAAGATGTTTTTGATTCGATCAATACGATGACTGAGGCAAAGAGATGGGTGTTGGAGAACCAGCTCCCGTGTATTGTCCAGGCCAATTGTATCCGCATTCACTCCCATTCCAATTCCGACCGTCACGATCTTTACAGGAATGATGCCGAACTAAGTTATGTTCAGGAATCGGATCCTTTGGCAAAGTTCAAGAGGATGTTGATCCGCTATGAACGGTTTTCAGCGGAAGAAATCAAGGTTATTGAAGACAGGGCCAAAGAAGAGGTCAAGGTTGCTCACCGTAATGCAATGGCGTCGCCAGATCCAGACCCTGAATCGATTTACGATTTTGTGATGCCGGAAGCCTATCCAGCTTCAAAATACCCTGAAGGTTTGCACAATGATACAGGTGAGAAGAAAAAGCTCATTGAAGCGTTAAACGAAACCTTGAAAGCCGAGTTCCGCCACAATCCGGATACCTTTATTTGGGGTCAGGATATGGCGAACAAAGACAAAGGGGGAATTTTCAATGTCTCGAAAGGTTTACAGAAAGAATTTGGCTCGGGAAGGGTATTCAATGGTCCGATTGCTGAGGATTTTATAACCGGAACTGCAAATGGTATGTCGCGTTATGATCAGAAAATCAGGATTGTAGTGGAAGGTGCTGAGTTTGCCGATTATTTCTGGCCTGCCATGGAACAATACGTTGAAATGACCCAGGAATATTGGCGAACGAATGGTGCTTTCAGTCCCAACGTGACCATTCGCCTGGCATCAGGTGGATATATTGGTGGTGGGTTGTATCATTCACAAACGACCGAAGGAACACTGGCAACTTTTCCAGGAGTGCGGATCGTTTATCCATCCTTTGCCGACGATGCTGCAGGATTGCTGCGCACCGCGATCAGGTCGAAAGGCCCCACGTTGTTCCTGGAACCAAAAGCACTCTACAATTCGCCCGTAGCTGCGACCTCATTTCCTGATGATTTTGAAGTACCGTTTGGAAAAGCCAGAATAAGACGTCCCGGAACTGATTTA
>CAIYPA010000163.1 GCA_903927965.1 uncultured Bacteroidia bacterium
ATAAACATAAAGTCATCAATCGTATCGAAAAGTTCCTTGAAATTCTGCTGGCTCGACAGTAAGGCCTTTTCGGCAAAAATCCTTGAAATAGTGCCACCAAGTTGCAATGCAATCGCTTCAAGCGAAAGATGCGTATTGATATAGAATTCGTTACTGGTTTTGGAAGCCAAGTTGATAGCCCCTATAACCTTTCCTTCATGTTGAATCGGTATAACGGCTACATTAAGGATCATATCCTGTTCAGCTTCAAGCGCGGAATCTGTAATAACCTGATTACTTGAACCATAAATAGGTATTCCCTGTTTTACGAGACTTAATTGTTTTGAAAGTGGTCCATAATGTGAAACCGTCCGAACAAAATGGTCCGACAATCCCTGATGTGCCAGTAATTCCAGACCCCCATTTTCCGGATTCAACAGATAAATACCACCTCCATCGATACTCTTTATTTTCAATACCGAATTTAATGTATAGTATAGGGCATCGTTTAGATCGGAGGTGGCACTGAGCACAGTTGCGAGGTCACGTTGAACAACAACAATTTCTTCAGAAGTCTTGCGCAAACTGATATCTTCGAAGATATATAGCCGACCGTTGTATTGGTCATCACTGTCACGGATCTGAGCCGAAAACCTCCTGATGGTCCTCCCGTCATTAAATGGAATTTCATCTTCAATGGTGATCCTGTTTTCAACATTCTGAAGTGGTTTACACGACTCCGCGAAAGCCTGAACATCTTCCAATATTGGCAAACAATCGGGAATGATATCATTGTTTTTTAATTCCCGGTTGCGCATACGCTCTTCCAGATGTTCGATTCCCCAAATCTGGCAGAAATTGTGGTTAAAATAGAGAATTTCATCAGTCCTGTTGTCAACGACCAGAAACCCAAGCGGGGACGATTCGGTCACTTTCTTCAACAGTGATTCATTCCAGCTCAGGGCTTTCTCCGTAATTTTACGTTCGGTTATATCGCGGATAATCATCAGGATCTCCTCATCCTCAATGGTCAGCACCCTGTCCTCAAAAAATCGGAGTTCATTATTTAAAAGAAGTTCATATTCGAAGGTGACCATCTCCTTGGTTTCAAGTGCCAGGTTCATTGTACTTAAAGCCATTGCAGCTATGTTAGGTGGCATCACATCTTCAATTTTCATTCCAAGGAACTTATCTGGCGTAACATATAAGGAGAATTCTTCTCCAGATTGAAACGACAGGAACTTACCGGATTTATCTATTTTGAAGAACAGGTCGGGAACCGCTTTAAGTATAGCCAGATTCTCGACTTCCTTTTTACGAAGAAGCTCCTCTGATACAATACGCTCGGTGATATCAATGATAGTAGCCAAAACACCGAAAATATCATTGCCTTGATAATAAGGAAGATAGGTTGCCAGCAATATTCTTTCCTTATTGTCCACCCCGGGAAGCCTGATTTCAAAAGTGTTTGTTTCCCCCTCAAGGGCCTTCAACAAAAAAGGATAAGCCCTGTCGAAAACATTTTGACCAACGATATCTCTCACATTCCGGCCCAGAAGCTCCGATTTCGCAAGCTTTAAAAACTTTTCATAAGCATTATTGGTAAAAATATACTCCAGGTCCCTGTTTAACAGTGCAATAAAGATTGGAACCGAATCGGTAATCTGTACAAGGTTTTTTTCACTTATCCTTAAGGCATCTTCATTTTGTTTTCGTAAGGTAATATCTGTTGCAACCCCAACATAACCTGTGTTCCAACCGTCTGATCCTTTGAGCCAATCCAACGAAAGCAGTACAGGAACTGAAGTGCCATCCTTTCTTACCATTTTCCATTCAAAAGTATCAGGCCTATGCTCAATAACAAAGTCAATATAGGTCTCGAAGTCAAAGGTTCCATCCTCTTCATTCAATGTTCCATATTCCTTAGCCCTCCTGAAAACTTCATTTTGGTCAAAAAAATGAAGGATCGAATAAGTTCCAACAACTTCGGCCTGGTTATATCCCAACATCTGTTCTGCCGCCGGGTTAAATGACACGATTGTACCCGCACTTGTGGTCGAAATCACTGTTACACCGGCATTATTTACGATTGCCTTGTTGAAAGCGCTTAGGATATGATACAAATTAAACTTTACATTCTTGGTGCAATTGAATAGTTCCATTCACCATGAAAATTGTTTTTTTCAATATTTATTTTGCTCATTTCTTCATCTGTAATTTTAATTCCTTTCTCATATATTGCTTCGTC
>CAIYPA010000164.1 GCA_903927965.1 uncultured Bacteroidia bacterium
CCAGTAGCTTTCATAAAATGCTTAAATATTCAAAAAATAAATAACTGCTCCAATGAACTACACAAACCCGAAAATTGGCAATTACCGTTACCGGATTCTTGCATTGGTTTTTATGGCCACCACCATCAATTATTTCGACCGAAGTATTGTGGGGGTAATGGCACCCTTGTTGCAAAAGCTTTTCGACTGGACAAATAAGGATTATGCAGCCATTATGGTCTCATTTAAAGTAGCTTATGGGATCGGAGTGCTGTTTATGGGGGGCATAATTGACAAGCTCGGCACGAAAAAAGGTTATACGATTTCGATTGTCATCTGGAGCATTTTTGGGATGTTACATGCCGTAATCCGGCCTGCCTTCGGCTTGATCGGTTTTATTGTGGCACGGTTCGGGCTTGGGATTGGCGAGTCGGGGAATTTTCCGGCTGCGATAAAGACTGTTGCTGAATGGTTTCCCAAAAAGGATCGGGCCTTTGCCACCGGTATTTTTGATGCCTCCACAAGTGTTGGGGCCATCCTGGCACCTTTCATTGTTGGGGCGGTTGTTTCGGTCGAGGGGCACAACTGGCAAATCCCTTTTCTGTTTACGGGAGTCCTGAGTGCCATTTGGGTCTGGTTGTGGTGGACGACTTATCAGAAACCGGTGGACCACCCGAAGTTGTCAAAGAGGGAGCTTGAATACATCAACAGCGATTCGGCAGAGGAAAACATCGTGCCCATTCCCTGGATGACCCTTTTCCCAAAGCGTGAAACATGGGCTTTTGCCTTGACAACGGTGACTGATGGTGTCTGGTGGTTTTACCTTTTCTGGGGAGCCAAGTTCCTCGCGGTACAATTCGGGGTTGACATTCAAAACATAGGTTTGCCATTCCTGATCATCTTTTTGATGGCCGATGCCGGAAGCCTTTTTGGCGGATATATCTCAGGTTCGCTGATCAAAAAAGGGTGGACGATCAACATGGCGCGGAAAATTACCATGCTAGTCTGTGCGATTATCATTTTACCTGTCGCCTTTGTGCCTGTGATCGCAAACAAGTGGCTGGCGGTTTTCCTGATTGGCTTGGGTGCTGCCGGACATCAATCCTGGTCGATCAATGGTTATACCCTGGTTTCGGATGTCTTTCCAAAAAAGGCAACAGCATCGGTTATCGGCATTGGTAAAATGGTTGGAGTAGCTGTTGCCATTCTTGCCGACCTTGCTTTGGGTGCAGTCCTCGATACGGCCAACAACTCAGGTTATTTCTGGGCTTTTGTGATTGCAGGTTTGTCGTATCTGATTATCCTGATCTTTGTCCATTTGCTGATGCCCAGGATGACACCGATGGATGATAATCTACTGTATATTAAATAAATATAGAAATACCGATAGGTATTCGATATAGGTAGAAAATCACAATATTTCCCTTATCCCGTCCCGTACGGGACGGGATCACGTTTCAGGATTTGATTTTCTACCAATATTTTATCCCTAACGGGATCGGATAAAATCTTTATTTGAATTGAAGATTAGCAATATTATAATAACACACTAAATATCAATACATTATGGAAATAATTATTTCGGAATCCAAACAGGAACTTGGAAAAATCGCGGCAAATCAGGGTGCTGCACTGATACAAAAAGCAATAGCAGAAAATGGTAAGGCCAATATCATCGTAGCCACGGGTGCATCCCAGTTTGAGATGCTGGAGGAGCTTGTGAAAGCCGAGATCGACTGGCGCGTTGTAACTGCCTTTCATCTTGATGAATACATCGGCCTCCCTTTATCACATCCTGCCTCTTTCCGGAAATACCTCAAGGAGCGTTTTGTCGATCTGGTCAACCTCAAGGCATTCAACTATGTGAATGGGGAAGAGTATCCCGCTGAAGAGTGCAAGCGGCTTGAAAAAATCATTGCCGAACATCCGATCGATGTGGCGTTTGTGGGAATCGGTGAAAACGGGCACCTTGCCTTCAACGATCCGCCTGCCGATTTTGAAACTGAGGATGCCTACCTGATCGTCAATCTGGACAGGGAGTGCCGGTTGCAGCAGATGGGCGAAGGATGGTTCCCAACTTTTGACGATGTGCCGAAACAGGCATTGAGCATGTCGATCAGGCAGATCATGAAATCAAAGGCCATCATCTGCACGGTCCCCGATCTCCGTAAGGCAAATGCCGTGAAAAATACGCTCGAAAAACCAGTTTCCAATCTTGTCCCAGCTTCTATTTTGCGGACCCATGCTGCGACCTGGCTTTATCTGGATCAGGCAGCAGCTTCATTATTAGGTTAATGCAGCGATAAAAGAGTAAAAATATCATTTTCGGGACAATCAAAAGCACCGTAGGTGCGAAATATTGGTAGAAAAAGAAATCAGGACAAGGAAAAAGGCACAATCGGATTGTATTAAAAAGATCTACAGACATATGCCCCACAAAGCAAATGAATAACCGGATCAAGGAATTCAGGGCCAGGTACGGTTTGTCGCAACTCGATCTGGCCCAAAAAGTTGGGGTGCGGCGCGAAACGATTGTCTTCCTCGAAAAAGGGAAGTACAACCCATCCCTGAAACTGGCTTATGATATTTCAAAAGCCTTTAACCTTCCAATCGAGTCGGTCTTCATTTTTGATGGGATAGAGTAGTATCTTTGTTTAAAGTGTCAACTACAGTTTACTTTACCTCAACAAGTTTTTTTAGTCAAGTACCAATGCCGAAAATAGACCAAACATTATAAAATGTTAACTTTGGAACGATAAAAATCTGAAATAAACACCGCCAGCGAAAGTGGCATCAATATAAAATTGAGTATCAGGCTGAAGATGGTAAAATTAGGGAATACTCGCCAGATTTTTATAAAATATTTAAAGTAAAATGAACAGGCTTGATTTGAAATATAGGCTCGAACAACTACAGTCGCTAAAAGTGGAAAACGAAGTAGTGGAGTTTAAAGAAGCAGGCAATAACTATGATTTCAGGAAGTTGGGCAAGTACTTTTCTGCATTGAGCAACGAAGCGAACCTGCTTGACAAGGATTGTGCATGGTTAGTTTTTGGGATAGAAAACAAAAACCACAAAATTACGGGTACAAAATTCAGGGAAAACAAGGCAGACCTCGATAGCCTGAAAAAGGAAATAGCAGATAAAACTTCAAACCGCATCACGTTTATCGAAATTCACGAACTGATTTTGCCCGAAGGACGGGTAATCCTTTTTCAGATACCCCCTGCACCAAAAGGGATCCCGGTCGCTTTTGAGGGACATTTTTATGGTCGCGAAGGTGAAAGTCTTGGTGCATTGAACCTCGAAGAACTGGAGCGCATCCGTAACCGTAACACCGAATACGATTGGAACGCTGCCATTGTAAACGGCGCAACCATTGATGACCTCGACCCTAAAGCAATTGACTACGCCAAAAGGAGGTTCATTGTAAAATTCCCTGAATTGGCCGATTACGTAGATAACTGGGATGAGATTACTTTCCTGAACAAAGCTAAAATTGCCATTAAGGGACAGATTACACGCACTGCCATTATCCTGTTGGGCAAAAGCGAAGCCGAAAGCTTCCTTGTCCCTTCGATTGCCAAAATGAGGTGGATATTGAAAACAGTTCAGAACGACGAAAAAGACTATGATATTTTTCCTCCGCCTTTTCTTTTGGCAATCGACAAAATCTACGAAAAAATAAGGAACCTGAAATACCGTTATTTGCCAAAGGGTACGTTGTTTCCAAACGAATTACTTAGATATGAGCCTTTTAACATACGCGAGGCCATTAACAACTGCGTTGCCCACAACGATTATGTGAAAGGAGGATATATTAACATCGTTGAGTTCGAAGACGAACGCCTGGTATTCTCTAACAACGGGACGTTTATTCCCGGCAGTATTGAAAAGGTGATCATGCAAGATGCCCCGGAGGAAAATTACCGGAACAAGTTTTTGGCAAATGCCATGTTCCAGTTAGGATTGGTGGATACACGGGGTGGTGGTATCAAAAAGATGTATACCAACCAGATAAAACGTTTGTTCCCTTTGCCAGATTACGAGTTTGAAGATGAAAAAACAAAGATGATCCTCACAGGTAAAATCTTAGACACAGAATTTTCCGAAATCCTCTCGCATCACCCCAATCTTGCCTTTTCCGATGTGTTTCTCTTGGACCAGGTACAAAAGAAAAAAGAGATTACCGACGATGAGTTCAAATACCTGAAAAAATTGAAGTTTGTAGAAGGTCGGAAACCCAATATTTACCTGTCACATGCTGTGATTGAGCCGTTGAACGATGAAGGATTAAAGGCGGAATATATTACGAATAGAAGTTTTGATGACAAACATTTTAAAGATATGATTTTGCAATACTTTAAAAAGTTTGGAAGGACAAAAAGAAAATCAATTGATAGTTTAATAATGCCTAAATTGTCAACTGCTTTAACAGAGCAACAGAAGAAGCAGAAAGTAACTAATTTTTTAACAGCATTAAGAATGGAAGGTAAAATTGAAAACTTGCCAGGTTATTACTGGCAACATCTTTAAATGCTTTTTAAATGCTTTTTAAACACTTTATTAATGCAAATTTATATATTACAGCACATTAGAATATAGTTTTAATATAGGCCCAAATTAAGTAATCCACATTATTGAGATGATCAAGGTCTCCTTCCAAATGGAAAGAAGCCTCGAGAAAGCAGGTTGATTTTTTGCTTTGGGATAAGCTATCTGATGTGTTGAATGAGAAAAGCAAGAAAAATAAAATTCAAAACCTTTTGCAAATCCTTAAGAAAAGCAACAGAATAAAATTGGACATAGGGAAAAAATGGGAACTTCATTAGAAGTAGGCGAATTTATACGAACTTATGCGAATTTATGAGAACTCCGGTAATCAAACTTATTGATCGTGCTGAATTTCAATAAGTAAAGACTTATTAATTTATACGAACTTATACGAACATGATTTTGGATATGACAGATCAGGAAAAAGACTAAATCATCTGCCTTTGAAAAGAAAGCAAAGAAACATGACAATGAATGAGGCACAATCGTATTGTATTAAAAAGATCTACAGACATATGCCCCGCAAAGCAAATGAATGACCGGATCAAGGAACTCAGGGCCAGGTACGATCTGTCACAGCTCGATCTGGCCCAAAAAGTTGGGGTGCGGCGCGAAACGATTGTCTTCCTCGAAAAAGGGAAGTACAGCCCATTCCTGAAACTGGCTTATGACATTTCAAAAGCCTTTAACCTTCCAATTGAATCGTCTTTATTTTTGAGGAAACGGTTTGATTCATAGTAAACTGTGCATCATTGTTGCCAATCAATGTGAATTCAGTTTTACGAAAGACCGTGTAGTATTATTTGCCGATTATATCGAATATGGTTTATGGAAAATCCCAAACCTTTTTGACGATTTGTAAGGAATAAGTCATTACTTGCAAAAAAAAACAGTGGTTAGCGATCCGTTAGGATACATGTTAAAAAGCACATACATAACGCTTTAGATGGCATGAATTATTCTGAAGAATTTTGAATTAAACTCTTAACGAATAGAAAAGATTACGTATTTTTGTATCCAAATGAATACATTGAAATAAATGTACAAAATTGACTACGCCAAAGGATATAGAGTATATTTTAAAGAATCAGACGGAAAAATCATTATTCTACTCATAGGTGGAGATAAGTCAACCCAGCAGAGAGACATTGAAAAGGCAAAAGAGATTTTAAAACGAATTAAAATAGTATAGAAATGGAAACTTCAAAATTTGATATAGCGGACTATTTAGATAGTAACGAAATGATAGCGGAATATCTTAATGCTGTTTTAGCAGAAGGAAATGATTCTGATGTTATTACAGCAATCGGACACATTGCAAAATCAATTGGTATGACAAAAATTGCTCAAGAAACTGGATTAAGTAGGCCAAGTTTATACAAAGCTTTATCGGATGGATCTAAACCTCAGTTTGAGACAATTATGAAAGTATTAAGAGCAATAGGCGGGCAGATACAAATAAGTCCCATGACGCCATAAAGAAAAACGCGCCATAGCAAAAAACGATATATCAATTGCCGTATCCGCACAGAATTCGAAAAGGGAGGTACAATCCATCCCTGAAACTGGCTTATGATATTTCAAAAGCCTTTAACCTTCCAATCGAGTCGGTCTTTATTTTTGAGGAAACTGTTTGATTTTGAATATACTGTGCATCATTGTTGGCAATCATTGTGAATTCAATTTTACGAAAAGCTATGCAGTGTTAATTGCCGATTACACCAAAAATGGTTGATTGAAAATTCCGTGCTCTTTTGACGATTTTTAAGGAATAAATCTTATATTGCATTTCAAAGATGTAAACATCGGTGGTTACCTTGGTTAGTGATTCGCACTGGTAAATCTTTTACGGATTTAACGTTGCTTTTAGCGTTCATTGTACTTTCGGGAGCTGGCCCCAACATACGAATGACTGCGTTGAAACCCAAATAGCTTTCATTTTGCCAACATAATGACGGATTAACAACGATAAAAGAGTATATTTGAAACAAAAAGTTTTAATGATTAAGGAAGCGCAAATTGAAGAAAGTTTAATAGTCAAGTTATCTGACCTGAAATATACCTACAGGTCGGATATACGAGACAGGAATACCCTTGAAAAAAACTTCCGAGAAAAGTTCCAAGCACTTAATAGGGTTAATTTAACTGAATCTGAATTTGCGCGTTTAAGGGAAGAAATTATCAATAGTGACGTTTTTGCTTCCTCAAAACGCTTACGGGAGATCAACACCTTTATGCGTGAGGACGGAACTCCGCTTCATTATACGCTGGTAAACATTAAAGACTGGTGCAAAAATGATTTTGAAGTCATTAATCAACTTCGGATAAATACTCAGAATAGTCATCACCGCTATGATGTTATTTTATTGATCAACGGACTACCTGTAGTACAAATTGAATTAAAAAGCCTGGAAGTTAGTCCGCGCAAAGCAATGCAACAAATTGTTGACTATAAGAGTGACCCAGGTCATGGCTACTCAAACACATTGCTGTGCTTTATGCAGCTTTTTATCGTCAGCAACCGGGCCAATACTTATTACTTTGCCAACAATAACAGTTCTCATTTCAGTTTTAATGCCGCCGAACAGTTTTTACCCATTTATCAATTTGCAAGTGAGGACAACCGGAAAATCACACATCTGGATGATTTTTCTGAGAAGTTCCTGAGTAAATGTACATTGGGTCAGATGATAAGCCGGTATATGGTATTGGTTGCAAGCGAACAAAAATTGATGGTAATGCGGCCTTACCAAATTTATGCAGTTAAAGCCATTGTGGACTGCATACACCAAAACAGAGGCAACGGCTACATTTGGCATACAACAGGAAGCGGTAAAACATTGACTTCCTTTAAAACATCAACCCTGCTCAAAGACAATCCCGACATTGAAAAATGTTTATTTGTGGTTGACCGCAAAGACCTTGACCGACAAACACGGGAAGAGTTCAATAAATTTCAGGAAGGTTGCGTTGAGGAAAACACAAATACAGAAACGCTGGTAAGACGGATGCTTTCAGACGACTATGCCAATAAAGTAATCGTTACAACAATTCAGAAATTGGGACTGGCATTAGACCAAAACCCTTCGACTTCGCTCAAGGCCAGCAATTACAAAGAGCGGTTGGAACCTTTAAGAAACAAGCGCATTGTTTTCATTTTTGACGAATGCCATCGTTCTCAGTTTGGCGAAAATCACAAAGCCATAAAGGAATTTTTTCCGAATGCTCAGTTATTTGGTTTTACTGGAACGCCCATTTTTGAGGATAACGCCTCCTACAAACAAATTGATGGAACAGTTGGCTCTTATGTAACAACCAAAGATATTTTTCAACAGCAACTGCACGCCTACACGATCACTCACGCCATTGATGATAGAAATGTATTGCGTTTTCACATTGACTATTTCAAGCCAGAGCAGTATTTTATTATTGGTAGTACGCAACATAAAACAGCAGTCGCAAATGCAATCATCAAAAAACATGATGCAGCCACACACTCCAGGCGATTTAATTCTTTGCTTGCAACGGCTTCAATCAACGATGCTATTGAATATTACACACTATTCAAAAACATACAGGCAAAAAAAGTTGAAACGGATGAGAGTTATATCCCTTTAAATATCGCTTGTGTATTTTCGCCACCTTCCGAAGGAAATAAAGACGTTCAACAGTTGCAGGAAGATTTGCAACAAGAAAAAGAGGACAACAAAGAAGCTCCTGAAGAAAAGAAGAAAGCTTTGCAAGCAATTGTTGGAGATTACAATAAGCAATACGCGAGTAATCACAGCATTAATGAATTTGACCAATATTATCAGGATGTACAGCAACGCATCAAATTTCAAAAATTCAGCAATGCCGATTATCCGCACAAAAACAAAATTGATTTGGTGATTGTAGTGGATATGCTGCTGACAGGTTTTGACTCTAAATATTTGAATACTCTGTATGTGGACAAGAACCTGAAATACCATGGTCTGATTCAGGCTCTTAGCCGCACCAACCGTATTTTGAACGACACCAAGCCTTACGGTAACATTCTTGATTTCAGGCAACAGCAAAGCGAAGTGGACAGAGCGATTGCCTTGTTTAGTGGTGAAGATACTGCCCGGGCCAAAGAAATCTGGTTGGTTGACCCTGCACCGAAAGTGTTGGAGAAATATGAGGAAGCAGTAAAAGCCATGGAAAAATGGATGGAGTCAAAAGATATGGTTGCAGAACCGCAGGAGGTTTACAACATCAAAGGTGATGTTGCCCGGGTAGAATTTATTAACCGCTTTAAGGAAGTTCAACGGCTGAAAACACAACTTGACCAATACACCGACTTGAATGAAGAACAAAAAGCAAAGATTGAGAAGCTGATTCCCGAAGAACAATTGCGTTCATTCCGTAGTTCGTATTTGGAAATTGCCAAACAACTCAAAGATGTTCAGCAAAAAGAGGGCGACAAAGCCCCTGAAAACATTCAGCAACTTGAATTTGAATTTGTGTTGTTTGCTTCAGCATTGATTGACTACGACTATATCATGGGATTAATTGCAAAATTCACACAGAATAAACCAGGCAAGCAGAAAATGACCCGTGACCAGTTGATTGGTGTGTTGAGTTCGAGTGCCAATCTGATGGAAGAACGGGAAGACATTATTGACTATATCAAGACATTAGAAGTTGGTAAAGGCTTAAACGAAAATGAAATTCGGGAAGGTTACCAACAATTTAAAGCAGAAAAAATAGCTAATGAATTAGCCGACGTTGCACGGAAAAATGGTTTGGAAACAAGGGCACTACAAGAATTTACAGCAAGCATTTTAATCCGAATGATTTTTGATGGCGAAAAGTTGAGCGAACTATTTTCCCCTTTAGACTTGGGCTGGAAAGAACGCACCAAACGGGAACTGTTGCTCATGGGGGACCTTATTCCACTGCTCAGAAAGCAGGCAGAAGGAAGGGAAATAAGCGGGTTGAAAGCCTATGAAGCATGAACGTGATATAGAAATGCCTATGAAAAATGAAATCATTTTATATAGTCCGAACGAACTTGCCGAACATATTGAAGTTTGGATTGAAGATGAAACCGTTTGGTTGTCTCAGGCGCAAATGGCAGTGCTTTTTAGTCAAACGAAGCAAAACATAAGTTTGCACATCAATAACTGTTTTAAAGAAAACGAACTGGAAAAGGGAGCAACTGTCAAGGATTCCTTGACAGTTCAAAAAGAAGGCGAAAGAGAGGTAAAACGTAAAATTGAATACTACAACCTTGATGTCATCATTTCAGTTGGTTACCGTGTAAAATCAAAACAGGGCACCCAATTCCGGATTTGGGCAACCAACGTGTTGCGAGATTACCTGCTCAAAGGCTATGCGCTCAATCAACGTATGAACAGAATTGAAAACAATGTAGAACATTTGGCAAAAAAAGTTGATGCCATGTCCCTGCAAATTCAATCCGCCGAAATCCCTAACCAAGGGGTATTTTTCGATGGACAGGTATTTGATGCCTATGAATTGACCTCCAGAATAATTCGTTCTGCTAAAAAGAGTATTATATTGATTGATAATTATATAGACGATGTTACAATTACCCACTTAACCAAGAAAAACAGTGGGGTAACCGTACTTTTATTGTCCAAAACCATTGGTAAACAATTGGCTTTGGATGTGCAAAAAGCCAATACCCAATACGGCAATTTTGAGATAAAAGAATTTAACAAAAGCCACGACCGCTTTTTGATGATCGACCACGAAGAGGTCTATCATTTGGGTGCTTCGATTAAGGACCTGGGCAAAAAATGGTTTGCTTTTTCAAAATTGGATAAAAATTCGGTGGACAACATTCTCAAATCAATTGTTAAATGAGTAAGAACAACGAAAATACATTAGTGCCAAGGCTGAGGTTTCCAGAGTTTGTTAAGGAGGTGGAGTGGGAAGAGGAAGACCTTGGCACCCTAGCCGAAAATCTAGATTCAAAAAGAGTACCTATAACTTCAAACCAAAGGGAAAAAGGAACTATTCCTTATTATGGAGCTTCTGGTATTATAGACTACGTCAAGGAATATATTTACAATGAAAATTTGCTTTGTATATCGGAAGATGGTGCAAATTTAATTGATAGAAATTACCCTATTGCATTTAGCATTTCAGGTAAAACTTGGGTGAATAATCATGCTCATGTTCTCAAGTTTGAAAATATACATACTCAGCTATTGGTTGAAAAATATATTAACTCAATTAACGTTGAAGACTTTCTAACAGGAATGGCTCAACCAAAACTGAATAGAGGTAAGCTTGATATTATTCCAATTCCTTTACCCAAAAACCCAAACGAACAACAAAAAATCGCCTCCTGTCTTTCGTCATTGGACGAAGTCATCAAAGCCGAAAGCCAAAAGCTGGGGGTGCTGAAAGAACACAAAAAAGGGTTGCTTCAAAACCTTTTCCCGCAAAATGGAGAAACTGTTCCTATGCTGAGGTTTAAGGAGTTTGAGGATGGAGGGGCTTGGGAGAAGAATACCATGGAGGAAATCTGTAAAATAACGTCAGGTGGTACACCAAGTCGCACAGTTAATGATTATTGGAATGGAGAAATTCCTTGGATTAGTACAACCCTTATTGACTTTAATACAATCAATGCTGTAAATGAATACATAACAGAAGCAGGGCTTCAAAACTCATCGGCTAAAATTTTCCCTAAAAACACAATTTTAATGGCAATGTATGGTCAGGGAAAAACAAGAGGCAAGGTTGCGATTCTTGGAATTGAAGCTGCAACTAATCAAGCCTGTGCTGCAATTCTTCTAAAAGAAGGATTTAACACAAATTTTGTCTTTCAAAACTTAGCAGGGAGATACGAAGAAATAAGAGAATTAAGTAATCAAGGTGGTCAAGAAAATCTAAGCGGTGGATTAATTGAAAATATTCCAATATCAATTCCTGTCAATCCCAAAGAACAACAAAAAATCGCTTCCTGCCTTTCTTCTATACATGAATTAATTAACATCCAAAGTCAAAAGGTGGAAGCCTTAAAACTCCACAAAAAAGGACTATTGCAGGGCTTGTTTCCTGATGTAAATACCCCGAATATGGGGTAATTAAAAATAGTAAAAGATATGGTAAAAGCGAATTCCATCATTGTAAAAGAAATAACAATCAAAGCTATTAAAGTGAATAGCTTTGACTTTATATGTATTACTGACATTGCCAGGCAAAAAAATCCAATTGAACCGAAGGATGTAGTTAAAAATTGGATGAGACTCAAAAACACCTTAGAGTATTTAGCGCTTTGGGAATTATTAAACAATCCTGATTTTAAAGGGGTCGAATTCGACCCCCTTTTGAAAGATGCCGGTAACAACACCTTTACAATGAGTCCTACACGTTGGGTCGAACTCACTAATGCCATTGGTATTATTACTAAAAATGGAGCAGGTGGTGGCACCTATGCACAAAGAGATATTGCATTTAAGTTTGCCAGTTGGGTGTCGGTAGAATTTGAGCTGTATCTGAACTGAAAGGAAATATTCGGGATTATGCAAGCATCAACGAACTGATTTGCCTGTCGAACATGGAAAACCTGAATGCGGTTTTTATCAATGAAAAAATGCCACAGAAAGAACGGCTTGTAAAACTGAATCAAATAGCCATACAACAAATGCAAATTTTGATGGAAGCTGAAAATAGAAAATTATTGAAATAAAATGACAGCAAACGACCAAACACAATTAGGAAATACCCTTTGGAAAATAGCAGACGAATTGCGTGGAGCAATGAACGCCGATGATTTCCGCGATTATATGCTTTCGTTTCTGTTTTTGCGGTACTTATCTGATAATTACGAATCGGCAGCAAAAAAGGAATTGGGAAAAGATTATCCGGATCTGAAGGAAGGTGATCAACGAACTCCACTATCGGTTTGGTATTTAAAGAATGTAATCGATGTTCCGGAGTTCGAGAAGCAAATGCGGCGAAAAATCCATTATGTTATTGAACCGTCCCACTTATGGAAAAGCATTGCTGAATTAGCCAAAACACAGAGTAAGGAATTGCTAATCACATTGCAACAAGGCTTTAAATACATAGAAAACCAATCTTTTGAAAGCACCTTTCAAGGTTTGTTTTCAGAAATCAATCTCGATTCTGAAAAACTTGGGAAGAGTTACGAAGAACGAAACAAGAAACTTTGCACCATTATCCAGAAAATTGCCGAAGGTATCAGTAAATTTTCTACCGATATCGACATTCTTGGTGATGCTTACGAATACCTGATTGGCCAATTTGCAGCAGGTTCAGGAAAAAAAGCTGGTGAGTTTTATACGCCTCAACGGATTTCGGATATACTTTCAGAAATTGTCATCTTAGACAGCCAGGACCCAAGCAAAGGGGAAAAGAAAAAGATAGAACGAGTGTTGGACATTACATGTGGTTCAGGCTCGTTGTTGCTCAACGTCCGTACAAAATTGAAAGAAGCTGGTGGGAGTATCGGAAAAATTTTCGGACAGGAAAACAATATCACCACATACAACCTGGCTCGAATGAACATGCTGCTTCATGGAGTCAAAGACTCAGAATTTGAAATCCACCACGGAGATACCTTGCTCAACGATTGGTCTATTTTAAACGAGATGAATCCTTCCAAAAAGTTAGAGTTTGATGCTATTGTTTGCAATCCACCTTTCAGCTATCGTTGGGAGCCATCCGAAGCAATGGGAGAAGATTTTCGTTTCAAGAGTTACGGACTTGCCCCAAAATCTGCGGCAGACTTTGCTTTCTTATTACACGGTTTTCATTTTCTAAGCAAGGAAGGAACTATGGCAATTATTCTTCCTCATGGTGTATTGTTCAGAGGCGGGTCAGAAGAACGAATAAGAACCAAGTTGTTAAAGGACGGCAACATAGATACGGTGATTGGACTTCCGGCCAATTTGTTCTTCTCGACAGGTATTCCCGTTTGTATTTTGGTATTGAAGAAGTGCAAAAAGTTTGATGACGTTTTATTCATCAATGCCGTTGACCACTTTGAAAAAGGGAAACGACAAAACAACTTGTTACCTGAAAATATTGAAAAGATAGTTTGTACATACAGAGAACGCAAAGAAGAAATTCGTTATTCCCGCAGGGTATCAATGGACGAAATCGGGAAAAACGAGTTCAACTTGAATATTTCACGCTATGTAAGCACCTCCTTAGACGAGGAAATCATTGACTTGTATGAAGTTAATGAAAAACTTGTTGGCATTGAGAAGGAAATTGCAAAGGCAAGAGAAACACACAATCAATTTTTAAAGGAATTGGGACTTCCACCTATATAGTAGAAAAGCTAACGTCCGGGCTTAAGGAAAATGCATCATAAAGAAGGAAAAATAAGACGAGATAAAGAGTCAAAGAAACGCTGCAATTATACAAAAATCTGTATATCAGAATAAAACAGATTTTATTTATTTGTAATTTTTCAATATGTGTCAGGAAAAATTGAAATCAGGTCTCTACATCCAAAATATTGCATATTCTGCATTGATCTGCGAAATCTGCGGGAAAATCTTTTCTCCCGCAGATCGCGCTAATTTTCGCAGAGGAAATCTTCAATATTCTTGAAAAAAAATCCCTTCGCTGTTAACGAAGGGATTTGTTCAACCGATGTTGCTTTAGGAAAGCACTATTTTCACATCGATATCTATCTGAAATTCAGGTTGTCACTTTCCAAAAGAATGCTATTTTACCATATCCAATTTCCAATGTTGGGCATTGTTCCCATTTAACGACCATTGCTGAATTTTTGCGCCATCCTGGGTACTGGCATCAAGGACATCCAAAACTTTTCCGCTGCACCTTGAAGTTAGAATAAAATAGCCAGGAGCACCATTTACGGGATCAATTTTCCAATGCTGGGCAATGTTCCCATTTAGTTTCCATTGTTGAATTTTAGCACCGTCAAGCTTGCTGGCATCCAGTACATCCAAAACTTTTCCACTGCATCGTGAAGTAAGGGTGTAATATCCTGGAGCACCCTTGACGGGATCAATTTTCCAGTGCTGGGCAACATTCCCATTTAGTTTCCATTGTTGAATTTTTGCACCATCCATTGTGCTGGCATCCAATACATCCAAAACTTTGCCACTACATCTTGCCGTAAGTGTGTAATATCCAACTGCAATCTGTCCTTGAGATGGTTGCGACGGTTCTGTGACAACTTTTGGCAATTCAGCTTGTTTAGCAGCAGCTTTAACAAAATCCAGTTCCGACAATTTTGTTACTACAGCTAAAGTTGGTCTGTATTTAACTACAGATTTGGTATTATAGGCTACCGTTGAAAAAAATGTACCAAACTGACCTTCCACTTCATACATAAACCCCTGGGCGCCCATTCCTATTATTTTACCCCATTTTGAAACAACCTTTACCATTGTACCATTGCTTTCAAACAGTTGAAGAGAAATAGTATATGTCTTGCCTGAATTGTTGATATCATCAGAAAAGGTATAAGAGCCTTTCACAGGAGTGGCTTCCAAAGCCACCATAAGATATCGGCCATTGCCCCAATCAATTGGTTTTCCTGAGAAATCCAGGGCGTTGTTAAGACCTGATAATGTCCAGTCCTGACCTGCAACTGGATAAGCCGGCGAACGTTGAACATCCCATACCTTATCCTTTGTATATTTGGCATTAATAAAGGAAGATTCCATATTTACTTTTGGAAGGTCATTCGTTTTGGCAACCACATTGCTTTTTCCTACATCGGATAGTTTGGTTACTTCGGCCAGGATAGGTTTGTATTTTATTACAGATGACTTATTAACAGGTACATTTGAGAAAAAAGTACCATATCTTCCTTCTACTTCGTACATGAATCCCTGATCGCCCATTCCTATTATTTTACCCCATTTCCCGACAACTTTCACCAATGCACCACTGTTTTCATACAGTTTAAGTGAAATATTATAGGCTTTGCCGGAATTATTTACATCATCGGTATAGGTATAAGTACCTTTTACCGGATTGGTTTCCAGTGCAAACATGAGATAACGTCCCTTTCCCCAATCAATGTTTGCTCCGGTAGCGTCCAATGCATTCTTCAAGCCCGATAATACCCAATCTTTCCCAACAACAGGGTACGCCGGTGCACGCTGAACATCCCAAACTTTGTCACTTGTGTATTTCGTCTCAAGCAAGTTCTTTAATGATAAACTGCTTGTTTCCTGTGCATTAACATTAATCAATGCCAATACCAATAAAACAAAAAAACTTAACTTTTTCATCGTAATCATTTAATATTTGAATCATTTGATAATCTAAATCAATCTTTGACCAATCGAACTGCGAAACCATACATGAATGGATTATTGTCGCGGTTGCAAATACCATCTTCATTACTAAGGCTACGATAAAAAACATTTGTTGCTTTTTCCTTTGTAATGCTCCAATAAGTGACAATGGATCCCTGGTTACTAAAATGACCATCTTCATAGTCCCGCTCACCCAATGGGATGGAGGTGAAACCGCTCTCATTTGTTGTACCGGTATTGGGACTTAGCCAATGGGAAGTTCCAGCCTCTTTCAATTTTAAACCAGCCAATTGTTCACCACCCAGGGTTGTTGTAAGGGTTGTCCAGTCGGCATCGGTAGGCACATGCCAGCCAGCCGGTGCGATATTGCGTTGATCACCAACAGCAAACCAGTTGTACAATAAACCATATGTGGCAATCTTGTTTTTATCCATTGTATTCTTATAACTGCAACACGCCCCCGTTTTCAGTTTATTGTTCCAATCATTAGAGAGATTTACAATCGGAATTGCATCGCCGTTGCGGTATTTGGCAACGCGCAGATTTTCAGCCATCCAGGTCTGGTTTCCAATTTTAACGGTCTTATAAGTATTGCCTGACTGATCGGTCATGGTACCATAAGCCACTTTTGGATTAAACTGAGCATTGGTTGCCCCGCCTTTCTCCACCAGTACGGATTTCAATTGATCCTGTTGTGTTACAAACTTACCTTTCATTAATTGCGATACTTTTTTCACAATCCCAATCATAGGTTTATAGGTAATAACATCGTTTTGTTTGATCGCATTTGCTGAAAGGTATAAATCAAACTGAATATC